>NZ_JBIEKH010000141.1:0-537 GCF_043496985.1 Halomonas sp. B23F22_20 | reverse complement strand
AGGTGCGATGGTGAATACTATTACATCAGCTATGAAAAAAGACATTGCGGTACGCTATTTGAGTGAAATTACGACTTATAAAGATTTAGCTAACGAGCTTGGGATCGATGATTCCGTTATCCGATATTGGGTGAAGCTTTATAAGTATCACGGTGACCAAGCCTTTATTCCACCCTATACAAATTACCCTGCGGATTTTAAAATGAAGGTAATTCAGATGATCGAAAACCAAAACTATTCGATTCGGGAAGCCTCAGCCATCTTTAGAATCCCTGATTTCTCAATGGTTCGCAGATGGAAAAAGAAGTGGGAAGAAGGCGGTGTCGAGGCCCTTGAATCATCAGGAAAGGGGCGCCCTAGAGTGAATTCATCTAAGGATCAAAACCAGTCAGAACAACCATCTAACCAAGATATGAAAAAAATGCAGGAAGAGCTAGAATACCTTCGTGCTGAAAATGCGTACTTAAAAAAGTTAAGAGCCTTAGTTCAAGAAAAAGACCAGCAGACAACCAAACCAAAGCGCAAGTAATATACGAG
>NZ_JBIEKH010000140.1:0-537 GCF_043496985.1 Halomonas sp. B23F22_20 | reverse complement strand
AAAAGGGATCGTTCGACGTCGACGATTTTAGTCGAACTTCTCCTTTATGTACTAGGCTCCTCCTTACACAGCTGGGCCGTTCATATAAATTTTAGCCAGGGGTGGCTGGGGGACGGGGAGACTCCTGCAGGAGAAAGAGGTAGGCGAGACCCCGGACTGAACGGAGTGAGGGAGGAGGCTCGACAGCTCGCCTGCGGAAAGCGAGTCGTCCCCCAGCCACCCCAACCACTTATAAACGTAAACGGCCTAACTTCACCACACTCTAACAGAGCCTAAACTATAAAGCGAGGTGTTACAATGTGGTTCGATGAGGAACTGACTTCTTATCATGAAGGCTTTGAAATCAGAGGGACTGGATTTAGTGTAGTAACCAAAATCCAAGAAGGAATCGTTCATATGATTGACTTCGGAGACGTGGATGTTATTCCAATAGAACGGGAAATGAGCCGGTCGTTTGTTGATGAACTGATCTCCTCTTTCCCGAAGACCGTGACAAAGGCACTGCCCCGTTATCGCGGGAAGAACGCTGATCTTGTT
>NZ_JBIEKH010000139.1:0-539 GCF_043496985.1 Halomonas sp. B23F22_20 | reverse complement strand
ACAATGAATTACCTGATCGGCCAGAGCAAAGACTGTTTGGGTCTGTAGCTCAGTTGGTTAGAGCGCACCCCTGATAAGGGTGAGGTCGGCAGTTCAAGTCTGCCCAGACCCACCAAAATTTGTGTAATACGTCGTTGCTTTTCACCTCGTGTAGCAGGCTACACGTCGGCAAAAAGCGCCTCGTCTTGCTCAAATTTCCTGTTTCAACAGGGTATCAGAGGGGCCTTAGCTCAGCTGGGAGAGCGCCTGCCTTGCACGCAGGAGGTCAGCGGTTCGATCCCGCTAGGCTCCACCATCGCTTCAGCGGTGAGCGGCACCCATCCAACAGTCTTGCAATAAGTCCTAAGCTATAGGCTTCCGATGACATCACCATGACAGTCATCGAGAGCTTACAGCTTAGAGCTTATGGCTCTAAACGCTCTTTAACAATGTAAATCATGCTGACAAAGTCCCTTTCCTACCCGGGAAAGGGCATGAGATACGTCTCAAGCGTATCCGGCAATTGTCGTTGTTGTCATCGCGGATCAGACCCCTTGGGG
>NZ_JBIEKH010000138.1:0-540 GCF_043496985.1 Halomonas sp. B23F22_20 | reverse complement strand
CCAGGGCCTGCACGGCACTGTTCGAGGGATCGACCTGGTAGGACCAGGTGCCGTCGCCGTTGTCGACGAAGGTGCCGTACTGGGCGGCGGCCACGTCGTCGGCGTCGAAGCTGACATCGCTCGGGGTGTCGGCACTCTCGCTGTCGTTGGTCAGCACATTGCCGCCGATGGCGTCCGTGGCGTCCTCGTCGGTGGCGGCACGGTCGTCGTCGGCCTCGGGCGCGGTGTCCTCGATGCGGATGTCCAGGCTGTCGCTGGTCGACTCGCCGGCCACGTCGGTCACCGTGATATCGAAGCGGTCGAGGATCTCGCCGTCGCGGTGGTCCTCGGCGTCGCCGTCTTCGGTGTATTCGTAGCTGATCTCACCCGTCGCGGCGTCGTAGCCGGTGATCACCAGCGTGCCTTCATTGCCGACGATGGTCACCGGGCTGTTGCTGGCACCGGTGATATCGCTGCCGTTGACGGTCACGCCGGCGATGCCGGCCTGGGCGCCCACGGTGGCGGTGCCGGTGACGGTGTCGCCGCTGGCCTCGACCACGC
>NZ_JBIEKH010000027.1:0-43525 GCF_043496985.1 Halomonas sp. B23F22_20 | reverse complement strand
GGAACACGTGCTTCGCCAGGTCGATACCCACAATGCTAATGTGATTCATGGATGGACCCTCTCTTCGAGATGCCGTGGGTGCCCCATGCACCCGTCAGATGGCGTATACACACTCATCTTGGCACGTAGGGGGACGGGTCCATCCCATTTCCCACGAGACCCTGAGCGGTGGCTAAAACTCGCTGAGTGGGGCGCTTTTTGCCCACAACCTCGCGCAGCAAAGCTGCGCTCCCACGAAAACCTGTCCGATGGCTCCGACTTGCTGAATGGGGGTCTTCGTGGGAGCGCTGCTCCGCGGCGCGATCCGCCGCGCAGCGGCGGCGATAACGGCGCCGCTATGGGATCTCCCCCGGGCGCCTATCGGCGCCATTCGCGCAGAAGATCCGGAACGCCGGACCGTGCGCTCCCACGAAAACCTGTCCGATGGCTCCGACACGCTGAGTGGGGCTCTTCGTGGGAGCGCTGCTCCGCAGCGCGATCCGCCGCGCAGCGGCGGCGATAACGGCACCGCTGCAGGATCTTCCCCGGGCGCCTGGCGGCGCCATTCGCCCAATGAATTGGCCTCCCACGAAGACCTGTACGGTGGCTCCGACTCGCTGAGGGAGCGCTTTTTTCCCACAACCTCGCGCAGCAAAGCTGCGCTCCGCAGGCAGACATCCGTGCTTGTCTCCCCTGCCGGCTGCTTTCACGTCGCAGGGCGTGTGGCCATTGGCCTTGGCTGTCTCGATCAGGCTGTAGATTTCCAAACTGGCCCGACCACCGCTCGGCGTGTGGCTACCAAGGCGGCTTTGCGCTTCGCCAGCCTTTCACCATCGCCCTGCCTACTGATGTGCCAAATGAGTAGCCATTGTCTTACATGCCCATATCTCATTTCTTAAATAAAAAGCGATAAAATCCCCTATTAGAAATCCAGACATCTGACTAGCAAACCACTTAACAAACTACTTTCATAGTCAATATCCTACAGAGAAAGAATCTATTTTCTTAATTTTCTACTTCTAACACACCACTAGCTTTAAGTAGCGTGACACATGAGAAAACGCTGATTGGCAAAGACTCCGAGAGACTTGCTGAGTCTCCGAGACTGACTCTTGCGTCGCGCCTGCTAATCCACAGGGAAGGTAAGGGGGATGTAGAATGGCCGTTCTAAACATCGAACTTGCTGATGGTGAAACTCGTACCATTACCGAATCAGACACAGGTGGAGACGCCGACAATACCATCAATATCAATGGACTAGGAAATTCTGAGCTCATCGTCGATGGCACCTCCGCCACACTCGGCAGCATCCTTGACGTCCAGGCGGGCGCATCACCAACGTTCACCGCTACGAACGGCGGCAGCCTGACAGTTGATCAGGGCCTTTTGAATGTCAGCGCACTGGATAGTTTCTCTTTCGGCATCGAGGGTAACAGCGATATCACGCTGGATGCCTCCAGCATCAGTACTCTGAGCGGCTTGAGTGATTACAACGTCGACTTTTCTGGAGCAGAGAGTGGATCATTCACCTTCAACAAACCGGATGTCGGCCTGCTCGATAGCTACAGCTTCAATGTCACCGGCATGGAAGCCGGCGACGGCCTGAACCTTGGCGGTGGCGACTGGAGCCTGGATGAAGGCGCCCTCGGTACCCAGGACGCCTACCGTGATGGTGCCCTGCATATCACCCAGGGAAGCGCCCTCGCCGGAACGCAGGTCAATGCCAGCATCGAAATGTCGTCTGAACAATACGCGGAGTTCGAACAGGACCCGGAGGCGTTCCTCTCCGGTGGCAGCTTTACCCAGGTCTGCTTCGCGGCCGGCACCATGATCGCGACGCCCGAAGGTGAAAAAGCCGTAGAAACCCTGAAGACGGGCGACATGGTACTCACCGCCAGCGGTGCCCAGGTGCCGGTCAAGTGGATCGGGCTGCAGACCATGTCCCGCATGAAGGCCGGCAACCAGGCGCCGGTGCGCATTAGGGAGGGCGCCCTGGAAGCCGATAACCCCACGCAGGATCTCATCGTGACGCCCAGCCACGGCATGATCATCGATGGCCTGGTCATCAATGCTGGCGCGCTGGTCAACGGCGACACCATCGACTACGTGCCGCACAACGAACTGCCCGACACCGTGACCTACTACCACGTGGAAACCGACAGCCACGAGGTCATCATGGCAAACGGCAGCGCCACCGAAACCTACGTCGACTACATCACCCGCCAGGCATTCGATAATTACGCAGAGTACGTAGCTCTCTACGGCATCGAAACACGTGTCACCGAGATGCCGCGCCCGCGGATCTCATCCCGCCGCCTACTGCCCCTGGCCTTGCGACATCGCCTGGGAATCCAGGACACCTTCAAGACCGCCTGACCCGGCGACAAACAGAAGCTCCGCGACAGATCGGTCAGGCACTGCCTGGCCGATTTTTTTACGTCTATCCCCCGGATTCCAGTGCTGGATCAGGAGCGTCAACGCCATGAACATGATGAATGACACCGTGAAAGACCGGCCCGGCCCCCAGCAAGACACCGTCAATGAAACTCCCGATCCCCTCCAGCAGGCGCAGCAGGCGATGGCTGAAGCCGACCTGGAGCGCGCCGAAACACTGATCGATGAAGCCTTGCGCCAGCCATCCCGGCAGGCAAGGCGGCTATGGGTACGTGTCGCCTTACAGCAAGACCAACTCGAAACCGCTCAGTCTCGCGTCGCAATAGCGCAGGAGGCCGATCCCAGCGATTCTATGCTTCATGTCTTGGAAGCGCAGATACTACGACGGGCGGGACACCCTCGCCAGGCACTCCAGAGTATCAATCAGGCCATCCCGAAATGGCCCAAGAATATTCAGCTCAAGCTGCTTAAATTCAGGTTGCTGCAAGATCTTGGGAGGCTCCCGCCAGCCTTGGCGCTAGTGCGTAGGCTACGTCGCCGCTGGCCGGATCACCCGGGGGTGCTGATGGCGGTGGCCCAGTTCTATCGCGACCACGGCCACTTCAAGGCAAGTCGCCTCGTCCTCGACCAATTACTGACCCATCATCCGGAACATCGCCGTGGACGATTGCTGAACCGTGACCTGACTCACGCTAAGACAGGTGATGACAAGAATGCACCACTCGCCGATCTCATCCATCGGCTAGCCCAGCGCGACGAGCTATCACAGGCAGACACCGGCGAACTGCTGCACGCCGTAAAACTGTGTCCACTGCAAAAAGAGCTGATAAATGCCTGCCAGGACGGCCTATCCCGGCTGGACAACCAACTCGATATGATGAAAGAGCAAGAGAAGTTTTTGCTATTCAGCCAGGCGGAACGCTTCGGCATGGCCGACATCGCTCACAAGGCGCTCGAGGCACTTCTCGAGACAGGGCCGCGCTCGCCCCAGGTAGCACGTCGCCTGTTCCTGAAGGCTATCGCCTCAGGCGTCAGCGATCATGATGCGCTTATCTCGCGGCTGCTATGTCATATTGTCCCAGACAAGCGGGGGCTTCTGGAAGCGGAGTTCATCCTCCACACGCAAGGGCCGAAGGATGCCTGGGCACGGCTCAGGCAGGTACACCGCCAGCGGCGCTCACGAGTCGAAGTTCAGCAGTTGGCTCCCCTGCTGCGAACGACGCATGACCGCGCCCTCTACCTGCGCTATCTGCGCTTCTGCCGCCGACGCTGGCCCAGAGACGCCGAGCTACGCCTGCAACATGCTAATTCATTGGTCGAAGCAGGCTATCCGAAACGCGCGCTCTCCGTGTTGAACGCCCCCGTTCCTGCCAATAAGCGCCTGCAAAAAGCGCGGCTTCGAGCAAGCTGCCTGCTTGAGACCGGTCAGGTCAATGCCGCCAAGGCCGAGATGGAGAGAGTTGCTCACTATGGCGAAGCCCAAGGAGCACTACACTGCCACCTCGGCATACTACTGATGCTTGGCCTTGAGGAAGGCGCTCAGGCGTTCCTCGAACAGGCTCAACGAGGCAATCAAAACCAAACCGTGACATCGGGGCATTTTTCGATTTCGTCACTCGGTATGCAATTGAACGACCTGAGAATGTTTCACCGCGAACAGGCCTCTCTGACATCTCTCGCATCGCAGTCTCCCGGCAAGCACGACGCCTACCTGGTCGCTCACTACGTCTATCCGGCCAGACAGGTGATTCAGCGCAACGTCAGGTATAAAGTGGCCGCCGGTGAGCGTGGCACACGCCACATTCCCCGCCGAGTGGTGCAGTTCTGGAACGATCGACGACCGCCCCATAGCGTAGCGGAGATCATGCAGTCCTGGTCATCCGTGCCCGACATCGACTACCAGCGTTTCAATACTCTAACGGCACGCGATTTCTTGAGACATCACCTGGGCGCTGACTATGAGCGCGCCTTCCGGCTGGCCAATAACATCGCGGAAAGCGTCGATTTCTTTCGCCTCTGCTATCTGCGACACCACGGCGGCATCTATGCCGATGCCGATGACCGTCTCTCCGGTCGATTCGAGGCCCTGATTCCCCCCGATGTGGGGCTGGTGTGCTTTCGCGAGAACTACGGTGCACTCGCCAATAACGTGATCATCGCCGCTCCAGAGCACCCGGCCATCGTGCTGGCATCGGAAATGGCGCTCGAAGCCCTGCTGACACGCGACAATGAAAACACCTGGAGCAAGACGGGGCCCGGACTGCTGACGCGGGCGGTTGCCAGCTACCTGCTTCGCGGCAAGCCCGAACGTCCCGAACAGCGCGTTGCCATCCTGCCGAGTTACCTGCTCCGCCGCCAGGTTCACATTCACATCCCACTACCTCACAAGAAAACCGGCCAATACTGGAACGCGGCCAACACGACGGGGGTTGATCTTCGCCCCTTCTTTTCGGTTCATCACAAATCAGCGTGAAGCCATTTCAAAGCCAATGAGGCATGGTGAAAGCGCCTTTCGTGGGAGCGCTGCTCCGCAGCGCGATCCGCCGCGCAGCGGCGGCGATAACGGCGCCGCTGCAGGATCTTCCCCGGGCACCTATCGGCGCCATTCGCGCAGCAAGCTGCGCTCCCACGAAAACCTGTCCGATGGCTCCGACTCGCTGAGTGGGACTCTTCGTGGGAGCGCTGCTCCGCAGCGCGATCCGCCGCGCAGCGGCGTCAATATCGGCGCCGCTGCAGAATCTTCCCCGGGCGCCTATCGGCGCCATTCGCCCAATGAATTGCGCTCCCACAAAGACCTGCGCGCTGGCTCTGGTCCGAAGAACCCGCTTTTCACCAAAGGCCTCCCTCTCCCACCAACGTCATGACACGTGAAAAACCCGGGGCCATAACGAAAAAAGCCACCGCTGAACGTTATCTCCAGCCGGGAGGTAACGTTCAGCGGTGGCCGTAGACAATGGCACGACTGTGTCGAAGGCGGATGGCCCTCACGTCATACGGGTCATTCCTCCGCGGCGATCGAGCGTTCCACCCGATGCCAGGATGACTTCTGGCCGTGTGCCGCCGCTCGCACATCCTCGCGCTGACGCATGCGCTGCAACACACGGTATTGCAAGCGATTCAGGGCCTCGAACCCCAAGCCAGGGAAGGGGGTGAACGGGTTCGTGCGGCTCATGCCCCAGATTGCCAGCCGCGAGCTTCCCGGTTCGGCCTGGCCGCGCGCATGCACCCCAAAGGTATTGGCAATCAGCAGGGTGTTGGCCGGCACCGCCATCGCCACCGGCGGGGCGCACCCCAGGCTGGCCGCCTGTTCCGGCGGCACCCTGAATGAACCGCGCGAGGTATATCGATTCTCGTGATCTCGCGCCTGCTGGCTCATGGTGAATTCCCACTTCAGACGCGCCCTTCCCGGGCGATGGGAGCCCGGCACATAGATAAAGGGGCCGTTGATCGCCGAAACATCCTCCAGATACAGCCAGAATTTCATGGTTGGCTGGAAGGTATCGACGTGCAGGTTCTTCTGCGGGTCCACTGCGCCGTCCCGCTCGCCATTGAGCACTTTCTCGACGTGGCAGATGGGCATGCGCAAGTGCCCGGCGCAGTAGCGCAGCAGTCTGCGAAAACGCCGCTCCCGAAACAACGCCGCCGTCTGCGGCATCTCTGCCAGAACCTCCGGGGCGAGCAGCATGCGCCGTGTGCGGGCATCCCCCTGGCAGCATTGGCGCACCTCACCGCGTGCGGCCGTCACCTCTTCTACCAGCGCCGCGAAGGCCTCCGGCGGCAGGAAGTTCTCCTTTTTCACATAGCCCAGGCGCTGGTACTGGTCGCGATCCTCACGCGGGACGCCCCAGGCCAGCATGGCCATTCTCGCCCGCATGACACCATAGGCGCAGGCCACCCGTGCCACATGCAGCCCGCAGCGATTCAGGCGCCTGCTGCCGATCACCGGATTGGCGACGAAGGACTTGCTGCCGGTGAACAGCTCGCCGACCCACAAGGGCCAGCGCCACCACGTCTTGTTCATCGCTCGCTATATCCCTTTCCGGCTCCGCCGACATTCTGATCCTTCATATATCTCTCTCCTATCATGCTTGCCCTGTTCGCCCAGTGACTGCCAGAACGCCGCTGCCCGAGCGGGATCTCCCAGTTGGCGTGCCGTCTCCGCCGCGGCATCGGCCATTTGACGTGCATCCTCCGGGTGATTCAACAGCAGGCTCAGGCAGCGATGCCAGTCGGCGGGATCATCATCGGCCAGCAGACCGTTCACGCCATCTTGCACGATAACGGTATAAGGATAGCGACGGCTATAGATCCCCACCCCGCCCATGGCGGCAATATCCAGAAACTTGATCCAGGACTTGCCGCGATTAAACGGCGTATCCCATAGCGGTGCCAGGCCGATATGCAGCCGCTGGCGACGCTGATAGCGGCGAAATGCAGGCCAGGCCAACGGCGCCGGCGTAGTCACCCGCTCGAAGGAGGCCAAGCGCTCCGGGGCATGCTCTCCCAGCATGATCTCCAGGCAAGCATCGCGGCGCGACTCCATCAGTGTTTCCAGCGCCGGCATCATATGCTCGAGATCCTGCCGGTGCGCCCGGGTGCCGTGAAACCCGATCCACCAGGGCTTGGCTACCGTTGGGCCGGCCCCGAAATGCTCGCGCGACGGCAGTGGCGCAATCAGCGGGGGCGGCAGGACCCGCACCTCGGGCGTCCACCCGGAGAGACGACCGGCCAGCGCCTCGCTGCAGGCCACCGCGTCGTCGGCCAGGTCCAGCAGCCGGGGCTGCAGCGCCACCGCCGCCGCCATCCGCTGTCGATAGGCCTCCGGTAGCGCCTCATCCTCGGCCGCCGCCGCCAGATCGTCATCGATCAGATAGACGATGCGCCCGAAGCGCTCCCGGTGGTTCTCCAGCCACGCCAACCAGCCAGCGGGCAGCGTTCGGCACACCACGAGATTTGCCCCGAAGCGTCGCCTCACCCGCAGGCGAGCCGCGGCGTTGCGCCAGCCACGAACCTCTATACGCTCTACCGCCATGCCGGAATCACGCAAAAAAGGCGCGGCCGACTCGAGGAAGTAGATGTCCTCGGTCGGCCGCGCCCCATCGCTCAGCAGCAGCCATCGATCATGCGTCACGGGCTAACCTGACATCCTTTAACCAATACCATTGCGTCGGCACCTTACTCGCCCATCGTTCGACCACAGCGATCTCTCGCAACAGCCATCGTTCAGCCAAGCTGAACTCTCACCATCCCAGGAACCTTGCGCCCACAGAATGCGCTATTGTGCGTCTCGGATCCACTGCCTCAATACGCGCCCATCACCGGACCCATGAAAATCCGGGAGGTCGCAATAGCGAAGCAAGTAACTAAATACCAGGACGCCCAAGCGATACGGCATGACTTGCTCATCGAGACAGCGCAATGCTTGAAAGTCCCGCCCGGCACGCAGCAGCAGCGCGGCATCGAAGCCTACGGGCAGATAGCCCCAGCGATCCCAGTCGATCAAGGCCAGCTCGCCATTTTCGGGATCGACCAGGACATTCTCCCAGTGCAGATCCCCATGCGACAGAACACGAGGAAGCCGCCCCACGATTCCCATCAGCTTGACCAGAAAAGCCAGCTCGCTGGCACCGGCGCGACGCCGCAATGCCACCAACAAGGCATCACGCAATAATCGACCGCAACCGCTTTTGCGTCGGCCTCGTCGACGCCCTAGCCTACCCCGCTGCCGCTCACCCGCCTGCTGCAGCAGCTGCAGCTGTTCCAGGATCGCTGGCGCCCAAAGCCCCCAGTCAGGACCAAGACGACTCAGCGTTTTTCCCTCTTGGAAGGCATGCACATGAATCCATCGCTCATTGACGGCCAAGCAATCAAGCAGGGCCGGCGCCGCAATGTCACATGGCCCCAGAATCAGATCATGCAGATGCTTCAGATCTTCATGCTCGGCACGACCGACGCCAAGGCGCACCATCAGCGTCGGCTGCCCGGTGCGATATAGCAGCGCACCTGTCACCGACTGGCCATTCTGGCCGAACACGGGGCGGAACTCCTCGAATGGCATGATTTCCAGCAATGACGCCAGCTCAGCGTATTCGGGGTGCTCCCGCACCAACGAAGAAGGCAATGCGATCTGCCCCGTTTCAAGGTACAACCAGGGGCTATGCCCCAACGCCAGGCCCTCTCGGGTACGCACGCGCACGATATCGCCTGGCAACAGATCGAGTCGAACGGCAAATCCCACGCGGCCATCAGGCGACAGCCCCGCCGAGCACACATCTGGCCGAACGTCATCACAGGTCAACGTTGCGCGGTCCCGGCCATTGACCGAAAGCACCACCCGTGAAGCGGTGCTCCAGCCCGCGATGAACCCCGCGGAGACGTCATCCACGAATCCCGTTACGCTCACCGCCAGTTCCTGACCCGCACTCTCACAACGCAACTCTCATGGCGTAATACCCTAGTCTCAATCTCAGCGAAAAATCCCCATGGTTAGCGCCAGACCCGCTTCGACCACAGCAGAGACTCATCCGCGCGGCTCCAGATACATCGGCAACCCACCCGCCGGGCGCAGCGTCAGGCGACATTCGATGCTCACCTCATGCCCCGGCACCACGCGGGGAGTGAAACGCTGTGCCAGCGTGGCCAGACACAGAATGCCCTCATACAGCCCGAAGCGCTTGCCCAGGCACACTCGCGGCCCGACGCTGAATGGCAGATAGGCGAACTTGTCGATGCGTGGCGCCCCTGGCAGGAAGCGCTCCGGCCGAAAGTGATCGGGCGCGTCCCACAGCTTGCGATGACGATGCAGCAGCCACGGCAAAGCCAGCATGATCGTGCCGGGCTTCACCTCACGTTCCTGCACCACATCGGCCGCGCGAGCCTGGCGGCTGAGCAGCGGCACGGGGGGATACAGGCGCATGGCTTCCTCGAATACCGCGCGGGTATACGGCAGGTCGTCCACGTCATCGAAGGTCGGCGTGCGGCCACCCAGCACCTGATCCAGTTCCTGCTGCAAGCGCGCCATGGCCTCGCGATCGTGGTCCAGCAGGTACCAGCTCCAGGCCAGCGAATTGGCCGTGGTCTCGTGGCCGGCCATGAACATCACGATCGCCTCGTTGCGCACCGCCTGTCGCGCGAACGGACAGGCCGCGGCCTCTGCGGCCGAGCCTTCCATCTGCTCCATGAAACTCGCCACCAGACTGAAGCGACGTTCGCCGGAAGGCGCCGCCCGGCGCTCGATGATGCGGTCGATGACCTCATGCACCTGCTGCGCCGAATAGCGCGTGCGCGCCTTGCGCCGCGGATTGCCCAGCAGCTCCAGGAACGGCAGGCCCAGGGTGCTGGCGAGATCGAGCTGGGCCACGTGGCGCTGATACTCGGTGAACCCCGCCACCACCTGCTCGGCTTCGGCGTCGGTGGTGTCATCGCCGAAGATACTGCGCCCGATGATGCGCGCGGTGAGATGCGCCATCTCCTTGAGCATGTCCACGGGCTGCTCGGCCGGCAGCCTCGCCCAGTGCTGGGCGGTCTCCTCCGCCGACGTCGTCATCACCTCGCTGAACGACGGCAGCAGGCGGTTGTGCAGCGCCGGGGCGCATTGCTGGCGGCGTTCTTGCCACAGCTCGCCGTCGCTGACAAAAAGCCCATCGCCCAGCAGCGGCGCCAGGGCCTGGCGCATCTGCGGACTCTTGCGGTCGTAGTTGTCGTGCTCCTTGAGGAACACGCGCCGCACGCTATCCGGCGAATTGCACAGCACGTAATCCTGCTTGCCCAGCGAGAAGCGCAGCGAGCGAACGCCATAGTCACGCTCACGCCACACCGACAGCAAGTTGCGGTTGGCCATGCGGATACGCTGCCAGATACCCTGCTCCGGATCGGCCATGGGCACCGCGACCGGTGCCGGTGATGCCATCACGGCGTCGTCAACCACGTTTTACTCCTATCAAGGGCAGCCAATTCCTGGCCGCTAATGCCAATAACACACAGCCGGCCAGCGGCGCCGCCACATCCAGAACCGAATCCATGTTCCAGTGATACACCAGACCGTAGTACCAGGGCACGGCGTTGCCGCCTCCGCCCTTGGCTTCATGCTGGGCAATCTCGCGTCCCAGGAACACCGCCACCGACATGCCAGCCGCTGCCCAGCGCCCGAACACGGGCCACAGCAACAGCTGGATGCCGATACCGATGGCGAAATGCTCCAGATGGGTCGTATTCAGCTCGAACATGGGAAATACCGCCTACGGTGGCGTGATACCGCAAAGGGATAGCCGCTAGCGTAGGGAGAAATCCTCGTGCACTAGCGTCAGGTTGGGGTTGTAGGCCGGATCCTGATCCAGCGCTTCGCCCCAGGTACGGCGCATATATTCGGCTTCGGCATTCGCCCTGGCACGCTTGGTCGGATCATCATCGGCGCCGCGAGAGATCGACTCGTGATGGTAAAGCTCGGCATAGGGCGTCCACAGATTGCGATATCCGGCTTCGCGCACCTTGAGGCAAAAGTCGACGTCGTTGAAGGCCACCGCCAGGTGCTCCTCATTGAGCCCGCCAACCGCATCGAAGACCTCACGACGCACCAGCAAGCAGGCGCCGGTGACGGCCGATAGCCCATGTGCCAGATGCAAGCGGGTGAAATAGCCCGGCGAGTGTCGGCTGAAATACTTGTGGGCATGCCCGGCCACACCGCCGATGCCCAGGATCACGCCGCCGTGCTGAAGCGTGTCGTTGGGGTAATACAGCTTGGCCCCCACGCAGCCGATCTCGTCACGGCTCACCTGACGCACCATCTCGCAGAGCCAGTCGGCATTGATCGGTTCGATATCGTTGTTGACCAGCCCCAGGATCTCGCCCCGGGCATGCCGCGCACCGAAGTTGTTGATAGCCGAGTAGTTGAAGGGGTGATTCCAGTGCAGCACCTGGACCCGCTCATCCCGCTTGGCGACCTCCTCCATGTAGCCCAGCGTGTCGGCGCACTCGCTCTGGTTATCGAGGATCAGCACCTCGAGGTTCGGGTAGTCGGTGCGTTCGAGGATGGCATCGACGCAGGGCTTGAGGATCTCGACCCGATCCCGAGTCGGCACCAGCAGGCTCACCAGCGGCGCCGGCGACGGCAAGGGCCATTGCACGCGGTAGGTGTTCGCGAAATGGCCATGTCGCACTCGCGCCTCAGGCGCATGCGCTTCCAGGTACGACGCCACCGCCTTAAGGCCGGCCTCGCTGGTGTAATCCTTCTCTCCGCTGGCCAGCGCCGTGGAGCCCTCGCCCGCCCGCCAGTGATACAGCACGTGGGGCACGTGCACGATCTGCTGCGGCTCGAGCCGCGCCGTGCAGCGCAAAGCAAGATCATGATCTTGGCTGCCCTCGAAGCCTTCGCGAAAGCCACCCACCTTACGCATCAGAGAAGTGCGGAACACGCCCAGGTGCGAGAGATAGTTCTGGGCCAACAACAGGTCGGGATTCCACTGCGGCTTGAAGTGAGGATCGATTCGCTTGCCATCATCGGCAATCTTGTCCTCGTCGCTGTAGAGCACGCCAGCATCGGGATGACGATGCAAGGCCTCCACGACGTGGAACAGTGCTGCTTGTGACAGGGAATCGTCGTGATCGAGCAAGGCGGTAAACTCGCCCTCCGCCATCTCCAGCGCCGTATTGCTGGCCGCACAGATATGACCGTTACGCTCGCGGAACGCGACGCGAATGCGTGAATCACGCTCGGCATACTCCGCCAGCACTTTGCCAACGTCCGGGTCGGTGGAGGCATCATCCGCGATGCAAAGCTGCCAATGGGGATAGACCTGATCCAGCACCGAATCAAGACACTCGCGAAGCCATTCGATGCGAGGGTTATACACGGGCACCAGGATCGAAATCAGCGGCTGCCGGGGCAGTTTGTCGATGACACGACGCATCCTGTAGGGCCCCAGCTCACGGCGCGTTTTCAGCCAATGGGTATAGCTGTGCCGAACCGTGCGCCGCTCGAAGGTCGCTTCATACTGCTCGAGCGCCAAGTCACGCCAGTGGCAACCGTCTTTCCGAGCATGATGCTTCAGCGCCGTAATGACATCGTCCTTGGCCACATGCCGCCAGCGAAAGTGCATATTCGCCAGCCGCTGCGCGAGCCGGTCCTGGGCAAACCAGGGGGTCAACCAGGCGATACGCAGATGCTGCAGGGTGAAGCGTCCCTCACTGCCCATGGGATCGAAGCGCAGCGCCTTAAGCCGCTTGGGAACGTAAAACATCCGCTTGGTCACTCGGCCACTCTTGAGCGGCAAGTAGATGCTCTCTTCCTCACTGAAGCCATTGCCGGTGTCGAGGTAGACCTTCACCGCCACGCTGGGCTGATCATGATCCATCGCCACTTCAAGCATTTGCCAACCCGGCAACGGCAGCCGGCGGCGAAGCAGAAACTGCGGATCATCACTGGTCGCCTTCCAGTCATAGCCCGTATCGGACGCATTCTCTCGGCGTAGATCACAGTGAGGAGTGAAGTAACGGGACGGCAAACGCACCAAGGGCGTATCGTCCAATCGATCGGCCAACCAGCGCGAGCCTTGAACCAACCACCAGTGCTTCCAAGGCTTCATTGATCACTCGCTTCAGCAGTACGATCCGTCAAGGCCTTGAGGCCGGCCTCTCTGCTCTGCATTTTTTTCTCGATGCGTGCCTTGATATTCTGAATGCCGAGACCCGTTGGCCGTTTCGACAAGGCACGCTCAATGGCAAACAGCGCATCCTCCAGCAGCTCTTGTCGCTCCAGCAGCACCGCGAGCTCGCGCAGGTAATCCGCCTCACCGGCGTTATCCTTGCTCAGCGTCTTGCGCTGATGCTCGGTAAGCCCTGGGGTCGGTTTCACACCGGCGGGCTCACTGAACTCGATACCCAGAATGTCCAATAACTTGCAGAACGCATATTCCTGCCGTCCCTGATCGCGTAGCTCCACGGCACGCAAGCGGATTTCCTGCACCGCCTTGGGGGCATCCGCCTGCAGCGCCGCCAGCGGTGCTCTCAGGTCCAGCCCGCCAGCACCGGCGGTTCGCGCACCCTCGCGGGGCATCTCGGCAGCAGCCTTGAGTTCGGGGAATCTTTCCACGACAGGGGTCATCTGCTTGAGCAGGTGCTGTTCCAGGCGCTCGCGCATTTCCCTGGTGAGGTCGGCAACCGTATAACCATACTCATCTTGAGCGCGATCAGAGTAGCCCTGGAGGCTCCAGTCAACCTGGTGAGCCAGGCTATCCGGGGCCCCTTCCAGCACGGTGTTGAGCAGTCGCTTGAGCTCCAGCGCCGACTTCACGTAACTGCGGTTGGTGATTCCTTCTGAATGTTCCAGCAGAGAGGAAACATCATCGTCTGAAAGACCCAAGGCTTGCAGGAAACGCCCCTGTACCGTCGCCCCTCCCGCACTCGGCGATTGATAGGCCATGAAACAGCAGTTCTCGTCCCTGAACGCCTCGGCCCATTGAATCAAGGGCAAACCAGCCAAGTGCCCCGCCGGGCGTCCCAGAAACTCAGGCAACAAGGCTCCCAGCCGTCGAGTACTATGATGGCGCTTGATACCCTGATTGTGATTGGCCAGAAGATAATCCACCGGATGTCGCAGAAAGCCTATTACCTTGACACGCAGCCCCTGGCAGATTTCTGCCATTGCCTCGTGCTGCCCATAAAAGGCCTCAGCGGACAGCATAAGCGTCGCTTGGTGCCCGCGCGCTTCATTCAGCCAACGCTGGAAGGTGGCACCAGCCTGTTCCTGTTTACCACTTAACAGGGGACCAGCCACCTGGGTATGCCCCCCCGACACCCCATTGATATCCAGGGTATGCTCGGGGTAGTAATAGCCCAACGCCAGCAGCTTATCACGGTGCGAAACACAGAAACGCTGAATGGCCGAAGAACCACACTTTGGCGCCCCAATATGTAACACCACATCAACTGGGGCGCTGGTCTTTGTGGAAGAACGCAGAGTTCGAATCACACTTTTGATCATGTAGATATTCAACCTGAAAGTATACAGCCAGCACCGTGTACTACATTGCTAATTTCCCGGCTCGGCTATACCAGTCAAATTTTTTAACCCCTTTAACAAAAAAACGGGGGGTGCATTCAAAGACGCACGTTTCACGAAGCAGCCAGAGCCTTCAAATAAGGCGAAACATTCACATCATTGCTTTCAAGAAAGTTAACATAATTACCGGCCAGCTCTCTCCGCCGACCATCATATTGAGACCCATCGAAGTCTACAAAGTCTACCACTTGATCCATAGAGTCAAGCTTTAGCAAATCCCCAGCATCTAAAGAAGGAATAGACATGAAATCACACATTTCTTTTGTTCTGGAGTCATGCGTGACACAAATGGCTGGAACTCCCGCTTGCAAAGCGGCCATAGTACCGTGAATACGGGTTCCAATCACCAAATCATATTCTTTCAGATGATCCATCCAATCCGCAGCATCAAAAAAAGCAACCAGATGCTCACTTGCCCAGCCAACAAACTCTTTATCTGAAAGACCAGGCTTTAAAAACTCTCGGTACATATTTACCTGCTTGGAGTTCAGCTTGGAAAGCTCACCGCAGGCCAACTGCACAAAAGGTTTGGGATGCTGAACAACATAACCACCATTGCTCTCTTCCATTTTCCCAATCAAAAAACTTTCTACATCACGAAGATTTTTTTTGTTAGGATTCCCACCCGAGACTGCAATTCTGCTTATCCTTGAGAAGCGTTTTTCGAGCCCCTTCCCCAAACCACTATCTTCATTTATAAAATGAGAAGGACACCCAAGAACTTCTGCTATCCCCTCGTAGCCGTAATGATCAATAACCTTTTTTGTATAAGGCCCTCTCACCCCAACATTAGGAATGTTTTTATGCTTGGATTTTTCCTTCAGAGCCTGCAAAAAATCTTTATGACCAGCGTCAAGCTCTGGGAAGGAATCAAGGCTGGGACTCTGAGCCCCCAACCCAAGTGCAACTAGACTATTTTTTGTTTTTTCAAGCAAGGCGGCCCGGTTTTTCAAATCCTGCTGAGGACCAAGGAAATTTGCACAAGGTATCACAACGGGCTTGTCATGATCAGTATTTTTATTTCGCCACGGCAGTAGGGGTGCCTCCCATCCTATAGCTTTATGAACGGCATATCTAAAAATGCTGTTTCCAGTATTACCGGTAATAGCAAACAAATCACTCGGCGCGTCCCCTGCTCGAGAAAAAATCCGAGTGGGAGCGCCCAATATAAAAGAATTAGACATCCCTTTCACCTTATCTCATAATTCAGGGAAGCTAGCTCTTCGCCAAGCTCGGAAGCAAAGATTTCTTTCAGCTCTTCACTCATTTCATTCTTCCAACGCTGAACTGAGTCAGAAGCTTTTTTAGATGTCATGTGGTGCTGAAAATTCTGGGAATTCTCCTGAACACTTTCGGCATCAAGCTGAACACCTAACCAGCCGGAAAGTCTCGCACAGGTATTTTTAGCATCTGTGATAGCATCTTCATACCTGACCATGATGCGCCTATCTTCACTTTCCCCCACTCTTGCGATGTTCTGCATAAACTTTTTACGCGACCTACACAGCTTCACAGCAAAAGTTTCATCGGTATCATTTTCTTGCCAACCAAAGCCATTAAAGCCTCTCTTCTTGTTGAAGCTTTTTATGGACAAAAACTCATCACGCGGATCCCTTATCAGGAACAGATTCTTCGCATATACAGACTGATTAACCAGCGTGCAGATATCATGCGCCACTTTTTCAGCATAGAAATAAGAAGCACCTTTTTTAGTGCCATTCAAAGACTTGGAAAACCCATTCCATAGTGAAGAAAAAGAGGCTTTCGGCATGCTTGATTTATCAATAATTGAGACATCATGGTATGGTAGAGGCCCCACCCGCTTGATGTTTTTGTGCATCAAGCGATCATGATTCCAAGCGGTATCATTATCAGGCGACATTCCGGTAAGCATTGCCACCCTCGCCAGATAGGTCAAATATCTATTTTCGAAAGGGTAGGTTCGCTCAAACAAAACATCTTCATGGCTGCCCAGCAGCTGCATCATATAAGTTGAGCCAGAACGACCAAAAGAGCGCAAAAGAATAGGAGTTACCATTTAAGCACCGTATTTTCAATTCTTTGTTTCAAGTTCAGCAAGACGTCTTTCAAGAGAAAAAATCTTTTTCTCTTGACTTACAATCATATGTATAGCCATTGAAAGAAGCTTTTCTTGGTCGACAGAATAATCAAATGACGAATCACTGTCAGTTAATTCCGGCTGCCCTTTCTCAAAAAGCAGCTTGTTAACTATCTTCTTATCTTCTTCCAGGCGTTCCTTTTCCGCCTCTACCACACTGCCTCGGGGAAGAACTTTTTCATTAAACTCAGAAGGTTTTAACACATGGCGACGGAACGGAAAGCTACTGACTTCCTTATCAAACCTTCCTGGCAACACCTCATCTTTGTGACTAAAATTAAAGACAGTTCTAAAGTACAGCTCTTCAGCATCAGGTGTCTTATAGGAATGCACTGATGCATTACTCGGAAAAGTAACACCAAGAATCGCATAAAAATCATCAACGGGGCTTTTAACAGCATCAAAGTTTCTCAGGACAAATCGATCCTCAAAGTCTCTTTGCCATTTATTCAACACCACAGAAAATAGCCTGGCTGGTTTAGCCTGCATCCAGTCTTTAAAAGATGGGACGGCAAAGCCTTTCACAGACTTATGCTTCAAGCCCCACTGAAAATAAGCGGAAACACTCCAATCCTCATGCCGCCTAATATAGGCGACAGGATATACATCAAGCGACAGCATTTCAGGCAACCCTTGAAGCAAGGGCGCCATTGCCATGTGCCGATTAATGAATGACTCGTGACTCCATACGATGGAAGACACATGGCCCACCTTCTCCAGGCTGGCACGCAACACTGCGGCTACCTGCTCCAGCCTTTGCTGATCGCTCAGTTGCCAAAACAGCTCTTTTTTCCTGAAGTCCTGCCATTCATAAATCTTAACGGGGGCCAACTCCATGAATCGACCAAGATAAAGAACGCCACGCTTCAACAACTCATCTCTTCTTTCCTGTAGAGACTTCTGAATTGAAGTGGAGCCAGTTTTACCATTCCCGATGTGAACATAAAGCTTTATTTTTTCCATAACACACCCAACATAGGACAAGCTTTGAAAAGCGCTATTTATAAATTAAAAACTGACTTATATTCATCTGCACACCCTGCATAGTTCAGGGGGGCTTGAATACGCTCATGCATCCTTGTCCATTCTTGGTCATGCATATTAGCGGCTTTGATCAGCACTTGTGCCAAACTAAGGGGGTTACGTGCTTCAAAATGCAGGCCATCCACACCATGTGTCACCTTCTCTTTCATGCCACCAATATCAGACACTATGACAGGGCGGCCGTTAACAAAAGCTTCCTGGATAACCATAGGCGAGTTTTCCCACCATATTGAGGGGATTATCACCCAGTCGACATTCCGCATCCGTTCACGCACCTGGAAGGGCTCGTAGGCACCGACCCAGCGCAGTGAGCCTTCCTCTATTAGCGTATCGGCCATTTCCATCACAGAGTTTTTAAAGTCATCTTCCTGATACTCGAAGTTAGCCCCATGAATCTCCACAACAAACTTGGCGCGCTCTTCCTCATCCATGGAAAGCATGGCTTTCAGCAAGATATCGATTCCCTTGAAGGGATTGATTTGGCCAAAGAACGCCAGGCGGTTGCGCGTCGGTTTGCCGGCTTGTCGTCGGGAATTTTTGCCCGAGGGTTCTTCACGAAGATTCGCTTCTGCGATGTCAACTCTGTCTTTCAGACCCGCTTCGTCGTTGTCGTCGTTCTCGCCCTTGACTTTCAGTGCAGCAGGAAGCGTTCGAGGAGGCAGTTTTTCTTCAGGCGACTGACCATTTTCGATAACGCTAATCTTGTCTTCCTGAATCCCCCACTCGACATAACGCTGTTTCAGAAAGTGTGAGGGCGAAACAAAGTGGTCCACATAATCGAAATGTTGGCCAATAAAACTTCGGCGAAGCCAGAATTGCTCTTTAGAAAACTCCGGGAAACAGCGATGGCAGTCCTCAAGCGATGAGCGGAAGCAAAGCTTGTTAGATCCTCGCTTCACCATCTGCCCCTGCTGGTGGCAAATCGCCATATATTCATGCAATGTGAGCACCACACGAATATCAGGGTCTTCTTCCTTGATCACCCGCAGTAGCTCAATACCCAGATGAAAATAGTGGTGTAGATTGACCACTGTGGGTTTCAGCACGCGAATCAACTGGCGAAAATCATTCCACACGGCATAGCTGTTGGCAGCCTTGAGCAGGAAGGAGTTACCTAGGGACTGTTGCCACAGGTATTCATCCTCGCGACGCAGAGTCAGGGCACCAGTCGGGCCATTGCCACTGTCATGGCGGGCGATGAACCAAGCCTGCTCGACACTCTCATCATCACGCAGCGCCTTGAAAACGTTGTAGGCAGCAAGTTCACCGCCCCCCAAGGAGAAGTCGGGGTGGCCGTGTGCCATCACTAGAACGCGCGATGGTCTACCCTGGGATGTTACTGAATCCATGTGATGTTCGCTCCTTAACCGAATCGCTGCATGACCGACTTGATCTGTTCTCCCCAGCGCTGCGTATGGCGCCAGGCATTGAAGCGAACAACCAACGTACGGAACGACGTATCTCCCAGAGAGGAAAACGACTGGCGCTCCAGGTGCACAAGTTCCACACCGGGCGCATAACCTACCTTGTGACCGCCGGCTATTACCTTCAGGCAGAGATCCGAGTCTTCAAAGTCACCGATCAGATAGCCTTCGTCGAGCCCACCCACGCTGTCGAACAACTCTCGAGACATGATCACGCAAGCCCCCGTGACGGCGGGCTTCTCAGCAACCTCTACGTCGTCGGGGACCATGTCGAACTGCGGGTCCAGGCCAGCAAGTGGATGCTTGTTCAGCCATACCTGCCAGGAGCTCGAATAGAAGAACACCATGCCAGCATGCTGCATGCCTCCCTCAGGATTCAGCAAGCGCGCGCCCAGCATGCCGTATTCTGGATGGGCATCCAGAAGCTGACTGAGCTGATTGGCCCACCCCGGTGTCGTCGGAAATGCATCGCTATTAAGCAGCAGCACCTGCCGACCTCGACTGATGCTCACGCCGAGATTGTTGGCACCGGAAAAGCCCCGGTTACGATGCCCCCATATCAGCTTGAAAGGCACATTGTACAATCGGTGGAGGTTTTCCACTTCATTGCTAATTGCCGTAAGAATCCTCGGATCATCAACAACATAGAGGATCTCGGTGCTCTCGAGAAGCGCAGGATCGCGCGAAAAGGCTAACAGCTGATGCTCCAGAAAATCCCACCGGTTGTACAAGGGGATAATCAGGCTAAGTGTCGGGGTTGAGGGAGGAGTCCCCAGTACCTGTACTTCTGGCTCAGTGCCACTGGCATCGAAGTAGGCCCGCCGCTCCGCCAGCAGCTCCTCGATCAGTGCACCTTCCCACCGGTTCAGCCGCTCATCGAATTTCTCAGCCGGTGTGGGTACCGTGAAGGCCCATCGGGCATATCCTTCGGGATCGCTTGAGACCTCTTCCGGCGTGCCGCGAAACGCCTCGAAGGCCTGCGCCGTCTCAGGGTGATAGGCCACTAGCCTGAGCACCGCTCCCGGCATCAGAGGATAAGGCCAAGGCATGACGAAACCCGCATCCACCGTATGCTGGCCAAATTGGGCGCGAAACAACTCGACGATATCCTCGCGCTGATAGCGCAGGGCTTTATCCATCGACTCGACGTTGCCTTCGCTATCGACCAACCAGAGCTCCCAGCCCGGCTGAGCGACCACCCAACCTGCCAACAGGCCGCTGCGCTGGGGCATGATGCCGAAACGATCCAGGTGTGCGGAAACTTTCAGCGGATCTGGCTCTCGCCAGCGCGCTCGCTGCAGAAAGCCTGAGGGAGAATCAGCATCTTGAGAAGCGACTGTTTGCTCTACTGGCCTAGGGCCAGGCTCATGCACTGAACCCGCTTGGGAAGGCAACGGAGGTGCTGCCATGTCCGGAGCCGGAGCCTGTAAATCAAATAGCCTAGGCTCACGATCATCGGCCAATTGCCACCCAAGGCGCAGCTGTTGCAATGAAACCGAAGGTACGGAAATCTTCAGCAAGAAGCCGTGGCAATTCAGCTGCGAGTTGGCATCTCGCATACTCGCTTCTACATCGCTACGTGGTAGATAGGAGCACGTCACCTCTTGCAGTTTGCCGCCGAGCCAAAGTGTCAGTTTCGTCGCGGCAGTATTGGCTTCCCAGCCTTCAATGAGCAAAGCGCTTTGCGATAAACGGACACTATCAATCTTCAGCGCCGCTTGAGGAGAGCCATCGCGCATAACGACGTAGGGCGAGGCCTCAACATCGTGACCCTTGGCGTCTTTAGGCTGGACGCTTGCCTTGGTTGATTTTCCTAGCTTGAACACGCTGACGTCCTTTCCGTTATGTTTGAACAGCACTTCTTAACAAAAAACAAATTAATCAAACATCGGCGCATTCGTGAATGACTCTCCCTGTGCATCCTTGTCAGACACACGCGGCGGCCGCCCACTCATCAGCGGCCAGTCGATAGCAAGCGTCGGGTCGTCCCAGCGAATGCAGTACTCATCGCCAGGATTATAGTAATCGGTACATTTATACTGAAACTCTGCCTCATCACTGGTGACATAGAAAGCATGAGCGAAGCCGGGCGGCACCCATAGCATCTGCTTGTTTTCAGCACTGAGGGTAGCCCCCACCCATTGGCCGAACGTGGCGCTGGATTGGCGAAGGTCCACTGCCACATCGAACACCTCACCGCGTGTCACTCTTACCAGCTTACCTTGAGGCTTTTGCAACTGATAATGCAGCCCACGCAGGATACCCTGCTTCGATTTGCTGTGGTTATCCTGCACGAATTGATAATTGCCGCAGTATTTTTCAAAATCGCTCTGTCGGAATGACTCCATGAAGAAGCCTCGTTCATCACCGAAGACTTTAGGTGTCATCAGAACGACGTCGGGAATGGCAAGTTTCTCGTAGTCCATAAGAATGCTCAGCTGTAAGAATTAGGCAAGAATGATCGGTGCATGGTCAGGAAAAACCACACCAACAGACCGGATCTGTTCCAAGGCCGCTTATTGAGGAATGAGTCATTCCGTGGCCGTAGAGGTCTGCTGCTGTCGGCTTTTTCGCTTGACCAGCCGTTTCAGATATTTGCCGTAGCCTGTCTTGGCCAGACAGGTCGCCTTCTCGAACAGGTGGTCATCACTGATCCAGCCCTGAATCCAGGCGATCTCTTCCAAACAGGCAATCTTGAGCCCCTGGCGATGCTCGATGGTCTGCACGTACTGAGATGCTTCCATCAGGCTATCGTGTGTACCGGTATCCAGCCAGGCGAAGCCCCGCCCAAGGCGCTCCACATGCAAGTCACCACGCTGCAGGTAAGCGTTGTTGATGCTGGTGATTTCCAGCTCGCCACGGTCCGACGGTTTGACTTGCTTGGCAATTTCCACCACGTCGTTATCGTAGAAATACAGGCCGGTCACGGCATAAGGAGATTTCGGTTCGGTGGGTTTCTCCTCGATGGAGAGGGCCTGGCCTTGTTCGTCGAATTCCACCACCCCAAAGCGCTCGGGGTCCTTGACCAGATAGCCGAACACGGTGGCACCATTCGGCTGAGCAGCGGCACGCTTTAGCTGATCCGAGAAGTGCTGCCCATGGAAGATATTGTCCCCTAATACCAGGCAAACCGGATCATTCCCGATGAACTCTTCACCAATGATAAATGCTTGCGCCAGTCCATCGGGAGACGGCTGCTCAGCGTACTCAAAGTGCACACCAAACTGTTCGCCAGAGCCCAACAACTTCTCGTACTGGGGCAAGTCATCAGGCGTAGAAATAATCAGTATTTCCCGAATTCCCGCCAGCATCAGCACCGAGATCGGGTAATAGATCATCGGCTTATCGTAGATGGGCAGAAGCTGCTTGGACACACCGTGCGTAATCGGATGAAGACGAGTGCCGGAGCCACCGGCCAGGATAATACCTTTACGAGCCATGTTCATATCCTTTTGAAGAGGTGGAATCTGCCAGCGAACGTCACCGGCCTGTTGTACTTTCGAAAACCAGGCCTGAGGCGGGCTGAACTCCGGCAGCAGAAAGCAGCGCTTGTACGGCAACCACTAGCTTTCTTCGACGCTTCCATACCCCCTGCGCAAACCGCTTGTTATTAAAGCAACCAACAGCAACAGCGAAATTCAAAAACAAAGCTGCCAACAATCAGAAACTCATTTCCTTCAACAACTCAATATAGCAAAAAACTAACGACTAATATGTTCTTCCAGCGTCAGGGCCAACTGGGTGTGCCACTCAGGCATCTTAACGCCCAACGCTTGTTCCAGCTTTTCAACCGAGAGGCGTGAGTTCAGCGGCCGCGCCGCTGGCGTGGGATATTCGGCGGTGGGGATACCAGCCACCTGAGTCGGATTGATCATCAGGTGCTCCCCCTGTTGCTGGGCCTGATGAAAGATCTCGGATGCAAATCCATGCCAGCTGGTTTCACCGCGCGGGGCGAGATGATAGATACCGCTATCTAATCGTGCCGCCAGCAGCCGCGGAATGGCAACCGTGCTCACCTGGGCGATCAATCGCGCTGGCGTGGGCGCGCCAATTTGATCATCGACGATCTTCAGCGCATCGCGCTCGCGTCCCAAGCGCAGCATGGTCTTCATGAAATTGTGGCCACGAGCCGCATACACCCAACTGGTGCGAAACACCAGATGGGAGCAACCACTGGCTTGAATGGCGCGATCGCCAGCCAGCTTGCTTGCCCCATAGACCGAAAGCGGCATCGTGGGGCTATCCTCTCTCCAGGCCTCATCACCGTCGCCGGGATAAACGTAGTCCGTTGAGTAATGTACCAGGGCGATATGATGCTGGCTGGCATAGCCCGCGAGCTGTTCGGGCAGCGCAGCATTCAGCTGGTAAGCGCCATCACGGCATTCTTCCGCCTTGTCGACTGCCGTCCAGGCGGCGGCATTGACGATGAGATCCGGCCGGGACTGTTCCAGATACCCCGATACCGCTTGGGCATCTCCGAGATCCAACTGGTGGCGATTCGGCGCATCAACTTCACCGAGCAACACCAGGGTTCTACGCAGCTCGAATCCGACCTGCCCCGAACCACCCAGCAGCAAAATCTTCATGTCAGAACTCCCAGGCGTTCTCCCTTGTAGCTGCCATCCAGCACGCGTTGCCACCATTCCTGATTGGCTAGATACCAGTCGACGGTCTTGCCTAGACCAGATTCGAAGGTTTCGACAGGCGTCCAACCCAGCTCCCGTTCAATCTTGCCGGCGTCAATGGCATAGCGAACGTCATGGCCAGGTCGGTCGCTGACGAAGGTTATCAAGCTGGAAGCTGAAAGCTGAAAGCTGGAAGCGTCAGGTCTACGCTCATCTACCAGCTTGCAGATGGCTTCCACCACCTCCAGATTGGTCTTCTCGTTGTGGCCGCCGATGTTATAGGTCTCGCCGACCTGCCCTTCCGTTGCCACCTTGATCAGGGCACGGGCGTGATCTTCCACATACAGCCAGTCACGAACCTGCTGGCCATCGCCGTACACCGGTAGCGGCTTCCCGGCCAGGGCGTTGAGGATCATCAGCGGAATCAGCTTCTCGGGGAAGTGGTACGGGCCATAGTTGTTGGAGCAGTTGGTGATTAGGGCCGGTAGACCGAAAGTACGCTGCCAGGCACGAACCAGATGATCGGAACTGGCCTTGCTTGCCGAATATGGCGAGCTCGGAGCATATGGCGTCGATTCCGTGAACAGGTCGTCGGTGCCTTCCAGGTCCCCGTATACCTCGTCGGTCGAGATGTGGTGGAAGCAAAATTGCTCGGCCTTCGAGGGATCGCTTTCCTTGAGCGCCAACCAATAACCGCGGGCGGCCTCCAGCAGCACCGTGGTGCCCACCACGTTGGTCTGGATGAATTCGGCCGGCCCGTCGATGGAGCGGTCGACATGGCTTTCCGCGGCCAAGTGCATCACCACATCGGGCTGGAAGCGCCCAAAGGCATCGTGCATCGCCTTGGCATCGCAAATATCCGCCTGCACGAAGTGGTATCGAGGGCTGTGCTCAACGTCTGCCAGCGACTCGAGGTTGCCGGCATAGGTCAGCTTGTCGACGTTGACGACAGTGTGCTCGGTAGAGCGGATCAGCTCACGGACGACAGCGGAACCGATGAAGCCGGCGCCGCCAGTGATCAGGAAAGTCTTGGACATGGGCGATAGATTCGAATGGTGAGTAGTGAGTAGCGAATAGGCACGCTACCGCCGACCAAAGCCTCGATGAGCTTCGGCATGGCGATGTTGGGCGCTATCTTAACCTGCATACATGCCGCGTCACCCCCCTCCCCTTGGAAAGGCATAAATCCTGATATGTCAATGGGATATTGAAGAACAACAGTATCGAAGGCGTTCCCATCGACTGGGGGAAGCCCCACCTGTGGCAAGGCGGCAGCAGGCTACACTTGCCAGCATCGTGGGGGGGCGTGCAAAACGGGATGGACAGGGTCCGCCCGGGGTTGGGACCGAGGCTGAGCCCTCTACTGGGCGGCCAGTACCTGCTGGTACAACTGCCAATAAGCCTCGGCCATCTGGGTAGTACTGATCTGCTCGTCCTGCTGCCAGTGCAAGACGCATTCCGCCGCTCGGCGCCATTCCTGTGGCTGTGACGCCCGTATCAGGGTTTCCGCCGCCGCTTCTGCGTTGAGCGGGCTCACTCGCCAGCCTCCCCCGCTGGCCGCAAGGCGCTCCCCGACGGCACCGATATCGAACCCCAGCACCGGCACCCCTACTGACCACAGCTCCGTCAGCGTGTGGCACCAGGTTTCAGGCCACAAGGAAAGCACTGCGCCCAGATGAGGTCTGATGCTTGCCACATGCGCTGCAAAGGTATCGCGCGCATAGGGGCCGTGAACGATCACATTGGAAGGTAACGGCATGGCTTGGGTCCCTGCCAGGGTGCCCAGTACATGCCATTCCACGTGCGAGAGCGCCGGGTGTTCTGCCAGCTCGAGCAGAACGCCACTACCCTTGGACACCGCGATAAAGCCAGGCACCAGCACGCGCAGTGGGGCATTCGGCTCCGGGCATTCAGCCAGCGTAGCCAGCTCGGTGAAATCCCGACCGTGAGGGATGACCGCGAAGGGCCGCGCAGCCAGCGCGGGAAATATCTCAAGCACCAGATCACGTGCGGCCTCTGTGGTGGTCACGAAACCATCGCACAGCGCCAAGGCCCCGGCGAATTGCTGCTGCCACGGATAAATGCCTTCATGCTTAAGGGCCGGCATCAGTTCGGGCGCCCACAGCTCCTGGGCGCATTCACCACGGGAGGCCGTACAGCGTCCGCCACAGAACTGCAGATTCTCATCCAGCAGTTTCACCGAGGGGCAAATCGCATAGTAGTCGTGGAACGAGCACACGACCGGCAACCCTAGCCGCTCAGCCGTCGCAATGAGCCCCAGCCCCTGCCACGCCAGGTGACGAACATGCACCAGGGTCACTCGATACGCCACCAGCCATCGCTCGACCACACGGTCGTACTCTGCCGACACATGCGGCACTGGTTTCACCGACTCTTGCAGCCGGTGCGTGGCAAGGCGCACATAGATGCCGGAGTGGAAGAGGTAGAGCACCATCTCCTGGCCTGTGCACCTCAGCACCAGGCATTCCGCTCGAGCCTCCACCGCCCGCATCAGATCCTGATTGGTCTGCGGGGTGCCGCCACTCTGAATCGAGAGGACATAGAGAATTCGCTCTCCCTCAACGGGCGGGACGTCAGTGGCAGGCGATTCCTTGTCCAGCCCCACCCAGTCGGGCAATCCGTTTGGCAGCGGTGCTTCCGGCCAGGCCAACGTCCGAGATAAAAGCCGTCCCTCCTGCCTGCCCCACCTCAGGTAGTGCTCCATTGCAGGAAGCTCGGCCGCGCTGACATCGGGGTTGGCCGCCAGATACTCCGCGGGGGAAAAACCAGGGCCAGGGGCCCGCCCTTCCTGCAGGCCGTGCTGCAGGAAGTGCTCCCAAGGAGACAGAGGGCCATCTTCGATATCCGGATAGGTAGTGCGGTACCACTCGGCGTCGAACAGGCCGGATGCTTCCAGAGCGTCGGCTAGCTGCCGATGCATCACGCCCCCTCAAGCGGAGGGAAGATACGCCGCCCTTCCTGGCGGCCATGCAGAAGGTAATGCACCAGGGGGTTCGCGCCGGCCTCGGCCACGTCAGGATACTGCTCAAGGTAATAGCTTGAATCGAACTCCGGGCAAGGCTGGCGGCCTTCGAAGCCGCCGTAGCGCAGGTAGTGCTCGTGCGGCGCCTGGGCAAACTGTTCGGCAGCACCAACATCCGGATAGGTAGCCAGGTACCACTCCGCATCGAACAAGTCGCTGTCGTGCAGCAGTTGGCTATGCTGCTTCAGCGTCTGTTCCTGCTCCTCCACGCTGGGCTGCTCGGATGCCGCCTGGCGAGCCGCTGCCTCAGCCAGCTCCTGACGCAGCTCACTCAGTTGCTGCTCCAATGCCGTTTTCTGCGCCTGCTCCTCTTCCAGGGCTTGCGTCACTCGGGCCACTTCGTCGAAGCGCTGGGCAATGGCAACCTCACGCTCCTGCAGGCTCTGCTCCATCTCACGAATGCGAGTTTCCAACTGCTGCTGGGGCACCTGCCCGCTCTGCTCGTTCACGTCACACAACTCCTTGAAGAACCCTGTCTGGACTATTTATCGTCATCCGTAGCCGTTATGGAGAATGCAGCATCCCCATTTCTGCTGCGAACGACTCAAGGCAACACCGCCTCCGGCGCGGCAAACGGCCGTTGCGCCGGCTCGGCGGGCAGATAAAGGCGCTCGGGCCGCTCAGCTCCAGCACGATGCCAGGCCTGGCTGGCCTGACGATAGTCGGCGCGCACGCCGCTGAACTGGGTGACCAGATGCGTGGCCCCCACAGCCGTGAGAGAATCCGGCGCCGACCGCCCGAAGGCCAGCGGCACCCGAGGCAGTACCTCACCCACCGCATGGTCGCCGTAAGCGGTGCGAATGCGGTAATAGTACTCGGTATCCGCCTCCACTCGCACCCGATCCCAGTAGCCCAAGGCGTCGAATACCTCGCGGCGGAACATCAGCGAGGAGACATTGCGATAGGTCCACCCCTCTTCCATCCGCCAATTGCTGAAGATCAGCTCGGGCGTACAGCGCACCCAGTGCGAACAGCAGGCCATCCATTCGGGATGCGCCTCAAGCCCGGCCAGTTGGGCGGCCAGCTTGTCGGGGTGCGACCAGTCATCGCTGTCGTGCACGGTAATATAGTCGCCGCGCGCCTCGGCTAAACCACGATTACGCGCCGCATAAGCGCCCTGATTGGACGGCTGGCGAAGCACCTTGAAGCGCGCATCTTGCCCGGCGAAGGCCTCAGCCACGCGAGCTGTATGATCGGTGGAAGCGTCGTCGACCACGATCACTTCCAGCATCACCCCGCGCTGTTCGGCGAGACTCTGCAGCGCCGTCGACAAGCCCTTTTCGGCGTTATAGGCCGGCACGATGACGGTCAAAAGCGGTGATCGCGCTTCGCGCTGGTGAGAGGTAAGGCGTGAGGCGTGATGGGAGGGCTGGTGAGCGAGCAGCTGTGCTGCGCGATTGGCGCCGGCAAGCGCCCAGTGGTGTTGCCCTTGTCCAATGCCAACCAGATTATCCAGATTCACTCCAACCATCGGGTCAGCCAGCTCGACTTGCGCCAGGCCATGGCGTTGCCATACGTCATTGATCCATGTCAGGCGCTGCCGCTGCCATTCGCCTTGCCGATCGGCGCCTGCCTCGGGGTAAGCCTCTGCTTGCCAACCCAACAGATTCGCCACCGCCAGCGACGTATCCGCCCGCCCAGGCGCGTGGCGCTGTAGCGACGCCAAGCTTCGCCAGGCTTCGGCCAACTGGCCGCTTCTACCGAAAGCTTCCACCGACAGCAATGCCGGCCCCGCATGCTTGGGCAAGCAGCCTTTACCCTCGGGCCGACGTGCCAAGCAAGATGCCGCCGCCTGCCAGTCGCCCTGCCAGGCATGCCAGCGACCCAGCGCAAAGCCGGCGTAGCTGGCTTCAGGCAGCGAACCATCAGTGAGCAATGCGACCAGTGAACTCAGGCACTCATCCACCTTTCCGTGCTGCCCCCAAAGAGCGCTGTCCAACCGCACAGCCTCGAGAGCACACGGCAACCGCCCTTCCTGCTCACCGTGGGAAATGAAGTGCAGCAGGGGGCTGATATCCGCCTTCGCAAGATCAGGATACTGCGCCAGGTACCAGCGCGGGTCGAAGCTCGGCCCGGGCTGCCAGCCCCTCGGTTCTCCTACGCGCAAATAGTGCGCTTCAGGGCTCAGCCCGGAACGCGCCACATCCGCATAGCGTGTCTGGTACCACTGCGTATCGAACCAGGGAGACTGTACCAACAGATGAAGAGGCATTAAGTTTGAAGTTGCCAGCACAGCCCTTTTATCTGAGGCCAGGACGCTTGAATTATTGATCGACATAGCCATCCGGGTTCAGTCGCTGCCACCTCCAGGCATCCTCAACCATTTTCTCAATACCGAATCTGGCCTGCCAGCCTAGCTCCTTGTATGCTTTTGCCGGATCTGCCCAGCATTCGGCGATATCGCCTTCTCGCCTCTCACAAAATTCGAACGGCACCTCACACCCCGATACTTTAGCGAAAGCCTCAACAGTCTGTAGCACGGAGTAGCCTTTACCAGTACCCAGATTCCAGACGTGCACCCCATTCATATCCGGAAGAACACGCAGCGCATCCAAGTGGCCCTGCACAAGATCCACAACGTGGATATAATCTCGGACACCGGTACCATCAGACGTTGGGTAATCGTTACCGAACACCTTTAGCCGGGGAAGCTTACCGACCGCCACCTGGCTGACATAGGGTAGCAAATTGTTCGGTATGCCCTTAGGATCCTCACCAATCAAGCCACTTGGATGAGCACCGACAGGGTTGAAGTAGCGCAACACACCGATTGACCAGCGCTCATCCGAATGGGCAAGGTCTTCCAGTATCTGCTCGACCAAGAGCTTCGAGCGGCCATAGGGATTAGTAGGCTTCCCTGTAGGAAAGGTTTCCCTGATCGGCATCGAACTGGGCTCGCCATACACCGTGGCCGATGAGCTGAACACAAGGTTAAAAACCGAGGCTGACTGCATGACCTGACAAAGCGAAATCGTGCCCGCCACATTGACCTCATGATAGTCCAATGGCCGAGACACACTCTCACCGACAGATTTCAGGCCGGCAAAATGCATCACTAGGTCAATATCAAATTCGTTGAATATTGTTGAGAGTAGGCTGACGTCACGAATATCACCCTGAATAAATACAGGACTAGACCCAGCAATTTTTTCTGCCCGGCGCAGCGCTTCCCGGGAGGAGTTTGTCAGGTTGTCAACTACCACAACCGAGTAGCCGCGCTCCAACAAGGCAACCACAGCATGGGAGCCAACATACCCAGCACCACCGGTCACAAGAACGGTCTGACTCATCACCTCTCCTGTTAAAAATCAAGAGCTGAGACATTGGAATCAATCGCTTCCAAACAAATCTCGCGTATACACTTTTTCTTCAACGTCCAACAACTCAGCTGTAACACGATTGGCCAGAATAACGTCAGCCTGTTCTTTAAAATTTTCAAGTTCCTTGATAACGCGCGAGTGATAAAACTCATCATGATCCATAACTGGCTCATATACAATTACTTCGATGCCCTTGGCCTTGATGCGCTTCATCACCCCCTGCATGGCGCTGGCACGAAAGTTATCGGAGCCAGTTTTCATGATCAGGCGGTACACACCTACCACCTGCGGATTACGACGTAGTACCGCATCGGCCACAAAATCCTTGCGGGTGCGGTTGGCATCCACAACAGCCTTAATCAGGTTGTTGGGTACATCCTCGTAGTTGGCCAGCAGCTGCTTGGTGTCTTTGGGCAGGCAGTAGCCACCATAGCCAAACGACGGGTTGTTGTAGTGATTGCCAATGCGCGGGTCCAGCCCAACCCCATCGATAATCTGCTTCGTGTCCAGGCCATGGGTTTCGGCGTAGGTGTCCAGCTCATTAAAATAGGCGACGCGCATGGCCAGGTAGGTGTTGGAGAACAGCTTGATGGCCTCAGCCTCAGTGCTGTCGACAAACAGCGTCGGTACATCTTTCTTGACCGCACCTTCCTGGAGCAAGGCTGCAAACTGCTCGGCCCGCTTTGACCGCTCACCGACGATAATACGTGAAGGATGGAGGTTGTCGTAGAGCGCCTTTCCCTCGCGTAGAAACTCCGGCGAGAAAATCAAGTTATTGGTACCAAACCGTTCGCTGGCTTCTCGAGTAAACCCCACCGGCACAGTGGACTTGATTACCATCACCGCTTCGGGATTGATCGCCATCACATCCTGAATGACCGACTCCACCGTACTGGTGTTAAAATAGTTGGTTTCCGGCTCGTAGTCAGTGGGTGTGGCAATGATAACGAAATCGGCGTTGGCGTAGGCCTGCTCTTTGTTAAGCGTTGCCCGAAAATTAAGTTCCTTTGCTGAAAGAAACTGATTAATCTCAGAATCTTCAATGGGGCTGGCTTTATTGTCCAGCAACTGGACTTTTTGAGCATCGACATCTAGCGCTACAACCTCATGGCGCGGAGCCAGGAGCATTGCATTGGAGAGGCCGACATAGCCAGTACCAACGACGGCAACTTTCATACATCTCCCTATATATTACAATAAACCATAATTAGATTCTTGGCGACCAACACTAATGACAATTAAATCACCACATGTCAAAGCAAAGTTATCAAGATAAAAAAACACCTAAGATGTCACAGCATATGACTATCGGTCACCTGCTGTCTAACGCAGTAACAAAAACGCTTTAAATATTGCAGCAAGAGCATTTTATGATTTAGCATAGCGCCATGAGAATATCTCAATAAGACTTAGGGTCTAACTGAATCTACAAACCTCAACAGGTAAGCATAAGCTATAGATCCTCTCGGATGGGAAATAATCCAATCAGCCGAATCAAATTCCTCAACCACCCTCCAAATCGATTCAAATATTTCGGGCTTGGCGTCTATTAGAAGCACAAAAGGGAGAAGATCTATATATCTTCGAGTGCTGGACGGATTAGTTTTATTCTCCACATCACCCATAGTTAGTCCTTTACCAGAAACTTTACTAAAGATCTCTTCCACATTAGAGAAGTTTCCACATCTAAATACATTTTTATAAATTGTTTCCGCGACCTCTGGAAGCAGCACCTCCACCTCAGAAAAACCAATAGTATAAATTCTCCAGAAGTATCTAATGGTGATTTGCGCTTTCCAAACTGGTTCTACAGATCCGTTTTTTGCATTGTTTGGATAGGGCTGGTAGTTCCAAACCTTCTTCCCAGATGAGTCTAAATAAAGACTAGATGATATAAACTTATTCAAAGATAAAAATTTTTTATAGATACTTTCATCGCAAGGCTGCATACAATGCGCAAGATAATATGCTTCCGCAACAGAAGTGATATGATTTAATGCTTCCACCTCACCGCTTAGCAGCCTCTGATAATAACCTACTCCACCTAAATTCTCATCCAACTTATAACAGTCATCAAATTCTCTCAGAGCATCTAATGCTACATTTTTAGCAAGGTGAGCAACATCCTTTAACTCAGCCTCTTCTGAAGCCAACGCAAGACGAGAGAACCAAAGAAGGGAAGTGCAAATCCTTCCTGCATGTGTTGTTATATTAGTATATAAATTGTTGTCTAAAACTTTTTTTGAGTACTGTCGATCAGTTCCCCAAGCTTTCAGAACACGACCTCTGATAACATCTTCACGTCCGAGTTGGAAATCTGTACTTCCACATATAGCACCTATGACATTTGTCAATACAAAAAGATATCTTGAGTCACAGGTACTTTCAAAGGCTAGTAATGAAGATTCTATCCAGTACGTCACATCCCATGCATAATATCTCCCAAGAGAACTAAAATTATTCTTGTACTTTTCATTAAATAAAGCAGCTTGGCGCTCAATGTAGCCTAAAAAGAACTCATTTCCAAGCCTTTGGTTTACGGTTAGCATTATTTTATCCTACCTGGCCAGCTAATAAATTATCAAACACATGCAAATTCAACATTGACAATCTATCTTTATCAACAAAGCAAATATCTGAGATAAGTGAAATGCCACCTGTGTCGATTTTATTCATCCTCTGCGATATCTTCCATGGTATATCAACTTCACACTGAGACTCAAGCCAACTAATATCATCAAAAACCCCCAAGTTTATACTGTCATAAACGTTCTGAAACAACTTGGGTTTAATGCCGCCAACTAAATTCGCATCTGCATTCATCACAACTTGAAGTAGTCGACGACCTTTTGCATCTACAACGTTATCCAAGTCACTCATAAACCTTTGGCGATAAAGTTGAATTAGCTGCATCGCTTCCGCGGATAAACTTTCATTTTTCCTTTCCACAGGATTGTCGAATTCATCATAGGCCTTAATACCGATAACAGACTTTATGTCAGCCACGCTGTCACTGACTAACTCCAAAATTCTGATCGAAACCCTCCCAGGGAATTTGTCTTCATAACTTTGAACAACTTTCCTAAAAGGAACAGATTTTGGAGATTTGAATCTTGAGGAATATTTAATTCTTTGCTGAACTAATGACAAATAGTGGTGTGCCGGATCGCGCAAATAGACCACAAACCTGAAAAATTCTAAAGGAATTCCTATATCACGTGACAGTTTGTGCCAGTCAAAATCATTTGCATGCCGAAAAAAAGCCTCCGTAGATAAAACAACTTTGTCACAAGAGCTAGCTTCTATTTCACTTCTTAATTCCTCAACATACGTCCCATAATAAACATCACGCTCCGCTCCGGAGCTTTTAATTCTAGAAACAACCATCCGACCAAGATCGTCATGATTATGGAAAACACCAGCTGTTAGATCGGTATGGTTTTGTTTGAAGCCAATACTGCGGCTAGTAGGATAAAGAATGTTTTCTCGATTCAGCAGCTCGTCTCTTCGGCTGAAAAGGAAGTCTTGAATTGAAGTTGTACCAGTTTTATGTGCACCTATATGTACAATAACTTCCATCGTTTTGCCCGCCAAAAAAACTTCCTTAGCATTAATGAAAATGTCGCCAATCTCAGCTTATCATGAAACCGCTTCAAACTCTCTATTTCTGCAGTAAACTGAATCATAAAGCACTGAAATGACTCCCTCCCGGGCCCACGAAGGCCGCAACATGGAGGGGATGACAACCTATGCCGTTTTCAAGAAAGGGCTCCCCAAAGCTGAAGTGACCCCCTCCAGAGCTGCACAGGCTATAGTGCAGCCATCAGGAGGACAGGATGAACGACGACAACCCCATCAAGCGATGGACCGCGAAGCGCAAGGCTGCCGTGGTTATGGACATGTTCAAGGGCAAGACCACGGTGGCTGAAGTGGCTCGCCAATACGACCTCACTGTCTCCGAGGTCGAGGGCTGGATCGATGAGGCCCAACGCAACATGGAGAATGGGTTCAAAGCCCGCCCCAAGGACATCCGTGAGCAGTACGAGTCCGAGCTTCGGGAGACCAAGGAGGCACTGGGCGAAGCCCACCTGCAGATCTATGCACTAAAAAAATTCAAGCGCCTGCTCGACGAGGACGAGAACTCGTAAGGTCGTTGCAGGCGCAACTGGCCGCGGAAGGCCATGTAGTATCGCTCGTCAAGCTCTGCCGCTGGTTGGGCCTCCCGCGGCGAAGCCTGTATTACCGGCCCAAGCCGCGGCGCCGTGTGGTCAATACCGAGCTGGCTAGCAGGGTGAAGCTGACTCTGGAACGGTTCCCTACCTATGGTTATCGTCGTCTGGCGTGCGTATTGGGAGAGAACCGCAAGCCTATCCAACGCATCCTGCAGTTGAAGGGCTGGCAGGTGCGCAAACGACCCCAAGGCTTCCGGCCACGTGCCAGGAGCTTGCCGTCAGTCGCTTCAAGACCTGATGAGCGATGGGCAACTGATCTGACTCACGTGTGGTGTGGAAAGGATCGACGAGCCAGCTTGGCGGTGATAATCGACTGTTGCACTCGGGAGATCCTCGGCTGGCGATTATCGGACAACGGCAGTAGCAAGACCGCCGAGGCCGCGTTGGAAGAGGCCCTGGTGCATCGATTCGGCGCTTTGGGCCGAATTCATCAGCCCTTGGCACTGCGGTCCGATAACGGCCTGGTCTTCAGCAGTCGCCACTACACGGGCACGGTGAAGGCCTACGGACTGACGCAGGAGTTCACTACACCGTACACGCCGGAACAGAACGGGCTCGTAGAGCGCTTCTTCCGCTCCCTGAAGGAGGAGTGTATCTGGCTGCATCGGTTCGAGTCGCTGGGACAAGCCAGGGCAGTGATCAACCACTGGATCCGGTACTACAACGAAGAACGGCCACATCAGTCTCTGGGCTATGTGGCACCCCGAGCACACCCTGCATTAGCTGCGTAGGGTGTGCAGAAACTAGGGGGTCATTACAAAGCGACGGAAAAAGAACCCAGGAAAACAGCAGAAAACACTGGTTAACTATAGGGGCCCCACGGGGGCATGTGTCAGGTGATTACCGTCATTGTACAGTCTAATTAGAGCTTAGCGCCTGGTCTGAATTTCGAGATCCACTTCAAACTATCGCTGTACACACAGTACAACCGCAAGATCATAACATCACTAGCTATAAACAAAAGTTAAAAAGATATTGTAATTCACCTTGACAGGCCTGATCACAACAAATCTTTTACCCAGCTTTCAATAAAATCTGTATCAGTTATTGTCAAATCCAGGTCTCTAAAATTTTTTTCAACCACTCTATTCACAATTTCTTTTTCAGAGGGAGACATAATAACTTCATAGCGCCTATCAGGTCGGAACTCACCTTTAAAATAGCTCCGATCTTTACCTTTAGAAATCTTATGATTACCACCTATATAATGAAAATTTTCATCAAAGGGCGTGCTAGAAATCATTATCTCTTTCCCAAACAAACTCTTCCCAAACCTTGCTAAATCACTATCGCCCATATCAACGATAACCTCAGGAGAAGCATATATAATATTTTCATTTGCAAAATTACTTTCTACCCATTTAACCCTTGATGCTAGATCTTTGTAATAACTCTCAGCAGCCTCTCTAAAAATATCAGCTGATTGAACACTGCCTCCCTTATGCGAAAAACCTTCAACTCTTTTAGCATAACTTAACGCAGCTGAATACTTGTTCTTCAAAAGGACTAATATTTTATCTGGCATGCCAGAGAAATTCTTATAATAATAAGGCCTTTTATCGCCAGAAACAATAAATTCAGATTGAAAGCGTTCCTTTAAAGCGCTACTAATATCGTCTTGGGGTAACCCTTTCAGGTAAGCCTTAAACGAGGCGGAAAAATGAGGACAGTGATCACCTCCGCACTCCTTACAAAATGCAACATCTTTGTGCTTTTCCGAAAAGACTTTCCAGATCTCTCCAACATGCTGAACTGAAGAAAATCTATGTAAGACACTTCCTACAACCGTACTACCTGAAAAGTTTGGACAAACTATACCAATATACATACTCCCCCCTCAACCTAACAACAGTTTCATTTGCAACGCACCGTTACTAAAGTCTTGCTCGATCTGATTAGTGACATTAGGCGTCTTTTTAGCATATTTGGCCGCCTCTGACCAATGCGTTAGATAGATCTTTTTTGCAACCACTTCACCATGCTTTTGGATAATCCTAGAAAACTGCTGTAAGAATTTTTCCTTGAGATAGTACATGTCCATGCCATAGATTTTATTATCAACAGCGGACTTCTCAGGTGCCAAACGAACCAAAGCATCTTTGACAGACTTGATACGGTAAGACTCAAAAAATCGAATATTGAACTCCAAGTCTTGGTGGCGAAAATAAGACGGATCAAAGCCATTTACATCAAATATGGCCTCCCTCTTATACGTGGCGGTGTTCGTATGCAGATAGTGTTTTTTATAGTCTAAAAGGAGAATTTCTTTGGTCAAGTCTCCCTCAGCAAATCTATTCAGATCAAGCTCTGGCGAGTTCCATCCCAGAAATCCGCAGTAAACACCCCCTATGTGATTCTGGCTGTCTCTCAGTGCTTCTACGCTTTTAGTGATTCGCCCTTCAAGGTAAATATCATCGTCATCAAGGAAGCATATATATTCACCTGTACTCGCCAAAATACCGGTATTTCTTGCGGACGCTCCGTTCGCGTTAACCTGATGTTTCAGGTATCTGATATTCCGCTTTTCGAAGTCACTCTTCAGCGAATTCACAACCTGCTCTGTTTCAGCATCAAACTCGGAGGCTCTCCCGTTATCATCAACGATCAGAACTTCCAGGTCTGAATAGTCTTGCTGTAGCACACTTGTTACGGCAGCACGCAGGTGATCCGGCCGCTTGTATGTTGGAATTACAACAGACACCCTGCCAGCTTTGACTTCTGGTTCATACCCATTTACCGGTAGCAGGAATGAGCACTCATCTTTTTCGGCAAAAATCGCATCCAGGTCATGCTCAATCATTTCCTGGGTCACCGCCAACTGCTCAGGCACTTCCAGAAGCACATCAATAGAAAGGTTGCAGCCTGTAGCCTGTTTTACAATAGTCTCAGTTCTATATTCGCACGTAATCTGACTCAGGTTGTGGAGTGGCACCAATCCATTAGAACCCTCAATGTAAACTGCCAGATTATAGGGCAGAGCTTTTTTCCAGAAACTCTCCAGGTATTTAGCATTCTTAAATGAATTAAGTAGCAGCCCTACAGTAATTTTCTTCTGTGGATACTGGTAGTCCCCAACCCACCACTTCACCCGGTTGGCGTGTTCATACTGAGACCGGGTTTCCCGGATGGTGCTTTTCGCAACATCCGGCATCACAAGATTGGGGAATGCCACAAAACACTGGCTGGGGTATTTCTCGTAAATTACGCCAAGCGGCAGGTTATCAAAGGGCGCTTCCATGTATTCCTGATTTTTGATTACCTCGTCATACACGCTGATGTCAAACGCTATGGCAAACGAGCCTTTTGTATCGTGAATTGTTGGAGTATAAAAGCGCTGATTCAGGGCGTCCTCAAAATCGATTTTGCTCCATCCGTACTGGGATGCGCCGAGCATGAGCACTTTCCAGTCGTCGCCAACATTCCGGGCGAATTCGCTGAACCTTCTGCCGAAGTCGGTACAGAAAAGAACGTCATCTTCCAGAATCAGAATCCGCTTATACCCCTTCGCCTTCGCGTCTTTCAGGATGTTTATGTAGGTATGAAGGTAGCCAACCGCCCCCGGCGATTCGATCAACTTCATATTTCTGTTTTTTTCGTAGCCATTGTGGTCTTTGAAATGCTTCAGATCGCCTATTCTTGTCTTTTTGTAATTTTCAAACCACTGTAGTGGTTTTCCTTTATAGCCATTCACCGCCTCAAAATATTCAAAATTTACACCCATTTTTTTGAGACTTGACGAAACCTTGTAACGCTTCTCTTTCTCGTGATTCAAGCTAACAAGGTAAATATTATCAAAGTAGATATTGAGAGCGACTGTTGCGGGTACGTCATCACTTTGGTGGGTTGGCAGTGTAGCGTTGTAATAGAGGTAGTCCACCTTGCTTTTGTTGGCCAATGCCTTGGCACAGAATTCATATACATCATCACAGAACCTGATAATCGCATCTGCCCGTGAGTGGGATCGGTTCTTGGAACTGACGGCTGCTTCCACATTTCCTGAAGCAAGCCGGAAAACCGATGCAGCTTCCACCCACTTCCCAGCTTCGTTATTGTCCTTATCAACTACGATCTCTTTCCAAGGAGATTCCTTGGTCCACGCATCCCACATGCCCGGAACGTTAAGGCGTTTGAGCAGCTCAACCTTCGGTTGATTTCCGTAGACTCGTTTATCATCAAATCCCAAGCGGGCGTGTTTACTGAACGCAATTTGTGGCTCTTCTACGGCATTTGTAGCAGCGGCGTTGGCCAGACCCGGAGCGTTTTCCAGGCATCGTTCCATCGGCACAATGAGATAATCCTTGGTGCCTACACTCCGAATTGCAGATTGTAACTCTTCAAACTGCTGCTGCGACAAAAAGCAGTTGCCATCCCACGGCAGAACCCAGTCATAGCCGCGCTCTTGACCATATTGCAGAGCGTAGTTTCGCGCCCCATTGTTGTTCATCAGATATGCGTTTTTGAGCTTTCTGCGTGACACATCCCAGCATGATTGCTCCCAGCTTGTCAGCGACTTGTTCAGCCATTTGGAGCCTGTTGGCAGATCTTCATCATAGAAGGGAATACTAAGGTATTCATCTTTTTTGAAAATTACTTCAAAAAAGCTTTTGCCATAACTTCGAATCAAGTCTTTAATCTTCTGCCGCTTATGGTCAGAGACAATCCGATTCAAGAGGAAAACCTTGTCAACACCGGGGTATTCCGGCTCGTTATCCAGAATAAATTTCAGGTTTTCGATGGCTTGTGTGTCCGAGTGCAATCCCGGCAGGTCGTTCCCAATAATTCTGACACAGCAAATTTTTGGGTTATTACGAGTTGCCGGTATCTTGTCTTTCTTAATCGATTTTTTAACCGGCTCACTAATTTCTCTGCGCTTTGACTTAGCAGTCGCAGGATGCTGGTCGAGCTTTTCTTGACATTTCTTTATATTGTAATCAAAAGCGGTTGAACCTAATTCTGACTTTAGCTTTTCATACAAGCTCAATGCTTCTTCGTAGTTCCCCGAAAGAAATTCTTCAAATGCTATTTTAGTTACGCTATTTTCCATCACGCCAGCTCTCTCAATACTCAATTAAAACCTGAACTCCCAGTTCAGAGAAAAATTTTCACAATTGGAAGGTGAAAACTCAAACTTGTAAACACTGTATACTTGCTCACAACCATCTACCTCAGGCTCAACAAGAACAGGATTACTCACTTCTTCCTCTTCGTTCGTCCAGACTTTAATTCGCTTGGAGGCCTCAGCTTTACGATCTTCAGTAAAATCAGCTGTCTCGGCCCGCCCCAACTTCTCGGGCATCATAAAAAACAACGTAACGCTGTCTACACTTACATTTCCCTTAAAGCCCCATACTTCTTTCCCGGTTAGCCTTCCTGCTGCCACGGTATAAACTGTGGAATGTCTGCATTGGATAGCCTTTTCAGGGAGTGCTTCATTAAGTCTTGTTAAGTGTGATGCCGAGAACGATAACCGGAAACATTGCTTTTTACCCTGCACATCTACTGTTTCATAACAAGGGTAGGCAATGTATTCGCCACCATCGGAAAGTCGTATGATTGTTCTTAGCACCGGCTTAAAATAATCCGGAATTGCGCCAACCTTAGCGGTGAAAAATGGCACTGGCTGGTAAGCCATTTGATTATAATGGCGCTCACCGTTTACCAAAGGTATATTTACAATGTCACCATCACACCTGATGGTCGTTACTGAATAACAGCACTCAGCCTTTTTGAAAAAAGTAACCTTTACATCGGGCATTCTTTCTATCCAGGATTCGTACTGTTCGAAAAGAGTTTGGTCATTTAAATAACCTGGGAACTGCTCCCAAACTCTTTGACTATAGAGGTGATGATGCAATAATGAAAGATTTTCTCCCAATATGCGGTGCTTTCCCCGATAGGCATCAGTTGCTTTACCATCATTCCAAATATTAACACTTCCCCGTCTCTTATCGAACCAAAACGTCAGGAACTTGCCTGTAATTTTCTTTGAAAAATAGCAAGCGACCGCTAGTTCCTGTTCATTTAACAGGTTGTGCACCTTTGCGGCGGTCAGAATCTCAAGAAAGGCGCTATCTCCATAGGCTCCAATACTTCTGCCCCACTGAAAGCCATCCCCTCGATCGTTTGCATTGAACAGAACGTAATCTGCCGACGCTTTCAGCCACTTCTTCATTCGCTTTGTGAGAGGTAGCCCAGCCTCATAGAAGCGGTAGGCGATTTCTGCAATCAGCAGGAAGCTGTAGCGGTCATACCGGCCTTTACCGTTGGTTTCGTCTGGAAAACCTTCACCGCCGGAAACTACTTCGTAGTGGTCCAGTTCTTTTTCAAGCAGGTTTTGGCTGTGTCCCAAGTTATCCCAGCCCAGCTGATAGCGCGTATAGGCAATACTGTAAGCTATTCCATAGAAGTTGTTGGGCTTTTTGATTAAGGTGTAGTCAGTTTCCTTGACGAAACTGCGCCAATCCAGCCGTTTTCTGAGCTCGACCAGTTCCTGAAAGCTGAAGCACTCAGTTATCAGACTTGCTTCGTTCAGTATTTGCAATGCTTTCAGATAGAAGTGTATGCCCCAGCTTTCAATGTTCTGGTCATCTACGCTGTGCATGATCTGGCGGAAATGCTGGCAGCGCTGTTTAGTGATCGCGCTGCCCGGGGGGTGTTCGGTTACCCAATAGGCGAGGCCCATGGCGATTTTTCCCGGCAGGAAAGGGTCATTCTCTCTGAACACCTCTACGCCATCGACAATCAACTCTTGCCCGTATTGAACAAGCCGGTGGGCGAAGCTGCCCAAAATTGCCATGAGTTGTTCTGTGTAGGGCTTGTTACTGTTGTCTTCTAGCTGGGGCGGTTCTTCCGCTTCGGCCTGGTAAGGAATGGATACCGAAATGCCCATCTGGGTGCCTTGATGATTTGCCCGTACAGGGGTTATCAGTTGGTAGTCTGTTCCGGGTATACCGGCTTCTAGGGATTTTCCGAAATAATTTAACGCGTTTTCGGTGGTCCCCGCGAGCAGTGCAGCTCGGCCGAGGGAGTTATAGGCACCGGCAGCAAATATTTGCGATATGGCCCGTTTGTTCATACCCCACTCTACGGCTTTCTGGAGATAAGGCTGTGCTTCAGCTTGTGTTCCGTCTTGGTGGTGAGCTACAGCGATGATGGCGGCCAAAAAAGCCCTCGCCTCTTGCTGCTCAGCGGCTTCCAGAGTTATGGCTTTCAGGGCGGGCCAATCACCGTATTCCCATTGTGTTTGCACGGTGGGGGGCAGGCGGGCGTTGTGCCGGTAAACCTGTATGCCACTTGGAATTCCGCTAGGGAGTACTTTACTCTGAGTGTCGTCTTTTTTGGCAGCCATGTTGACGGGTCGCTTACTAGTCCAGCATGAGAGTTTTGATGGTAGCCATCTGTGTCTCGGCCTTAATGAGTTCTTTTTCCAGGCCACTCATTCGTTCATTAAGCTTCTGGCTGTCGCAGGTAATTTTGCGGTTAGTTTCGGCAAGCTCAGTGACTTGCTCCTGGCGTTCTGCAGCTTTGCATTCAGCTTTCTTGAGCTTTTGTTTGAGCTCTTCAAAGTTCCGCATTTGAGACCGGAGGTTTTCCAGCTCCTTTGTTTTCTGTTCGATAATCCCCTGAAGTTCCGCGTTCTTTTTCGTTCTGTTGTTCAGCCAGCCTTTGTGATCTTCCAGTAATTTTGCGGTTTCCTGGTGAGCCTTTTGTCCTTTCTCCTGATGCTCTCGGGCTTTTTTCTGCGCTTCTTCTAAAGCTTGCGATTTTTGCTTTAATTTTTTATTTTCGCTTTCCAGTCTTACTGCTTCCTTTTTAAGGTTTTCCAGATCTGCCTGCAATTTTTCTGCTTGTTGTTTACGTCTCATAAACTGGTGCTTTTTTTCTTCCAGAGAACCGGAAGTGGCTTGATGTGCCACTTGCTCTTCTTTCAGAGCCTGTTTTACTTTTTCCAGTTGCTGGGTGGTTTCGCTCGCCTGCCGGCTTTCTTCAGCTTGTTTTAGACTACGGTTGGTGTTCTTCAGCCCTTCCTCGAGAGTCAGGTTCTCAGCCTGAAGCTTTTTGTTTTGAGCTGACGCTCCGTCCAGCATTTTTTGCAGCTTGGCATTTTCGGTAGTCGCCGCATCAACTTGCTGCTTTATCGCCTGCGTATCGCTTTCTAGCTGTTGATTTTTTTCTTGTAGTGCCACCAGCTCCTGCTGCTGCTTTTCGGTTTTCCGTGTTCGCTGCTGGAGCTGCTCACGGCTTTCCTCCCACGCTGCTGTCGTGGCTTTATGTGCGGCTTGCTCCTGCTCCAGCTGTTGTTCAACCTCTCTCAGGCTAACATCACGCTGCTGGGCAGTTTGCTGCGCCTGAGTGGTCACTTGTTGATGCTCAGCCACAGCTTTCTCTGCCTCGGCCCTAGCCTTCTGGGAGGCATCCAACGCTTCCCTGGCGGCCTTCAGCTCCTGCTGAAGGCGTGTCTCGCGCCCTTCCTGCTGAGCCAGTTGCTCATTGAAAGTCTGCTGCAAAGTCACCATCCGGCGCTTCAAGGGGCTAAGGCGTAGAGTCCAGGTCTGCCAGTCCGGATCCTTGGCATCATGCTCAGTTAGCTCGAACCCATAGTCCTTCAAGGCACCCAGGGTCTGCTCTACAGGCGGGGTATCGGGCTGATGGGGCACTGTCGATGATGTCACGCACAGTTCGGAAACGCGGCTCAGCTGATCGTTTTCCATCAGCGCTTGCAGGATGGCGTGCTCCTCGCCCGGGGCGTGCAGGATGAGGTGAACCGGTACGTCGCCTTTCGCAGGACCATACTCGGCCATCAGCTGCTGGGGAGAGATGGTCGATATCGGGTGGCGGTGTAACAGCTTGAGACCGGGGAAAAGCCGCTTGAGCTCGATCGGCTCGTGCAGTCCGCTGGCCTGCGGCAGGTTATACTCGAGCAACTCGCAGGAGCCCGGTTCAGCGGCCACCGCGGCTTCCACCACCTTGACGTGGGAATGGCCCGAGGCGGCCTGGCGAAGGCGCTCGGCGAGGACGGGATTGGGCTCAACCAGCACGATACGCCGGGCGTCACCCTTGAGCCATTCAGCCAGACGTGATCCTTCACTGGCTCCAATGTGAATGATGCTGTGCATGCTGTCTCCGCGTGCCGACTGAACGCAGGCGGCTATTAAGAGGTAAGTGTAGGGTCCCGGATGATCAGATGAGCCATAGAAGTTATCCTTTGCTGGCCGCCAAGGGGCTTCTTCAACAGTTCATCCGGGAGCAAGGATATGGACATCAAGCTACATAAACAGGCGACCACCACA
>NZ_JBIEKH010000137.1:0-541 GCF_043496985.1 Halomonas sp. B23F22_20 | reverse complement strand
AGCAAAATAAAGGTAAGAATATCCCTTTCTAAAAATGAACTTTCTCCAAGAATCACTTGTAATAGTTTTAAAAGATCATGCCTAGTTGGGACATATTTTTCTTTTTTACTAGGTTTTTGTTTATGATCTTCTAAAACAAAACTCATTTGGTCCGTTAGTACAGGGAAATCGTATTTTCTATATAGATACTTAAAAAAATCTTTTAATGCACACTTTGATTGATACAGCCAATTGTAACTTTGATGTAAATGTTTTAAGAAATATTGGTCTATTAAGGATACATCTAATGGGGAAAAGAAAAGTGATACACCTTTAGGACTAATTGTTTCGTATATTTTTTCAAAATGGACCTCCTCAATTTTTGAATTAGTTTCACTCGCAAGATATACCGCAAACTCTTCGAGTCGTCGCTTATATGTTTTTTTTAAGTTTTCAGAAAAGGTGCTATGAAAATTATAGTACTTGATTTCTTCATAAAAAGACTTCATATGGAGTTTCTCCTATTCGAACAATTCATTCAAAAGTTTTTCAAACGGGAATG
>NZ_JBIEKH010000136.1:0-543 GCF_043496985.1 Halomonas sp. B23F22_20 | reverse complement strand
CCTGGAGAAATGATGGAGCAATCCGTGGGTCCATCCCCATTCCATTTGCCACATCTTCTACGTTCGCCCCCACCTTTTCACAAATTGACGCAATCTCATTGATAAAACTAATTTTCGTAGCTAGAAATGCATTAGATGCGTATTTGATCATCTCCGCACTTGCGAGATCTGTTGTCATAACGGGGATATTTAGTGGGTTATACATATCCATAATGAGTTGAATTGTTTTCTCATGATTTGCTCCAATGACCATGCGATCCCCTCCGAAGAAGTCCTTTAGGGCGCTACCCTCGCGCAAAAATTCGGGGTTCGATGCGATTTCAACCGGATGAGAGGTTCGTTCTTGTACATATTGATGCAATTTCTGACAAGTCCCTATTGGAACAGTACTTTTTACCACAACGGTTACAGGTTGTTGAACTGTATGAGCGATTCTTTCCGCTGCTTGATATATAAAAGTCAGGTTTGCTGATCCGTCTGACTGCTGTGGTGTACCTACAGCTAGCATAATAATCTCAGCATCCTGAAGTTCTTCATAATTAG
>NZ_JBIEKH010000135.1:0-543 GCF_043496985.1 Halomonas sp. B23F22_20 | reverse complement strand
ACAATGAATTACCTGATCGGCCAGAGCAAAGACTGTTTGGGTCTGTAGCTCAGTTGGTTAGAGCGCACCCCTGATAAGGGTGAGGTCGGCAGTTCAAGTCTGCCCAGACCCACCAAAATTTGTGTAAAACGTCGTTGCTTTTCACCTCGTGTAGCAGGCTACACGTCGGCAAAAAGCGCCTCGTCTTGCTCAAATTTCCTGTTCCAACAGGGTATCAGAGGGGCCTTAGCTCAGCTGGGAGAGCGCCTGCCTTGCACGCAGGAGGTCAGCGGTTCGATCCCGCTAGGCTCCACCATTCTCGAGCTTGAAGCTCAAAGCTTGAAGCTGGAAGACAGCCCGCAGTCGATGAAGTTTTAAGCTAGACGCTTGGTAAGAGGGTTTTCCTCTTCAAGCTTCCAGCTTAAAGCTTCTAGCTTTAAACGCTCTTTAACAATGTAAATCATGCTGACAAAGTCCCTTTCCTACCCGGGAAAGGGCATGAGATACGTCTCAAGCGTATCCGGCAATTGTCGTTGTTGTCATCGCGGATCAGACCCCTTGGGG
>NZ_JBIEKH010000134.1:0-544 GCF_043496985.1 Halomonas sp. B23F22_20 | reverse complement strand
ACCCCACGCTCGCCCCATGTAACAGTCACATAGGAAATCCCTAGTTCAAGCCAGCGCTTAACTGCGTTCTTCCATTGTTCGTATGTCTCAATCTCTAGATTAAAATAGGCAGCGCTTTCTTCAACGTTCGTCATGATCCATGTAAGGTTGCTTAGATCTTTCGGCAGTCGTTCCATTTTAGGGATAGAGACCGTTACAAACGCAAGCGGCGTTTGGTTGTTTTCCGCTTTTTGTAAAAGGTAAGTAAGGCCTTCTTTGGGACAATTTAAGTCTGCAATTATGCAAGATGCCTGCCTTAATTTCTTCTCATGTGTGCTCAGTATAGGAGGGAGGATATAATCATAAACTTCCATATCAGCGAAAGCTACGATCATCTCTCCTTCAGCGTTTAAGACAGCCGTATAGGTCCCGGTAGAGGCAGATGGAATATGGATAACGGTGTCTAACTGGATGAGGGACGAGGCACGTTCAATGATTTCCCAGTCAGCATCTTTGCCTGCAGCGGTAATTAAACTTGGATTATAGCCAAGTCTACCCAGGTTTT
>NZ_JBIEKH010000026.1:0-49894 GCF_043496985.1 Halomonas sp. B23F22_20 | reverse complement strand
CCAGCTTCCAGCTTCCAGCTTCCAGCTTCCAGCTTCCAGCTTCCAGCTTCCAGCTTCCAGCTTCCAGCTTCCAGCTTCCAGCTTCCAGCTTCCAGCTTCCAGCTTCCAGCTTCCAGCTTCCAGCTTCTACGGTTTACGGCGGCGCAGCCGCAGGCCGGGCAGCACCAGCAGGGCGCCTAGCAGCCATACCGGCCAGCTGCCGGTGCGCGAGAACGGCGTGAGGCCTTCCATTGGCGTGACCTCGCCGGTAAGGGTGGCGATCTCGAACTGCGGGGCGCGATCGGTGACCTTGCCCTGGGCATCGATCAGTGCGGTGACGCCGTTGCTGGTGGCTCGGATCACCGGTCGGCCGTTCTCCAGGGCGCGCAGTCGGGCCATCTGCAGATGCTGCAGTGGGCCGATGGAGGCGCCAAACCAGGTGTCGTTGGACACCGTCAGGATCACGTTCGCTTGCCGGGCCTGTGCGGCGACCAGGTCCGCATAGATGATCTCGTAGCAGATGGCATTGCCGATGCGGGTGCCAGCCACCTCCAATGGTGCTTGGTCGTCCGGGCCTGGGGTCATGGCCGGCATCGGCAGGTCGAAGAAGGCAATGGCGCCGCGCAGCAGGGATTCCAGCGGCAGGTATTCGCCGAAGGGCACCAGATGGCGCTTGAGGTAGGTGTCCTCGCTGTTGACCTCGAGCACCCCGTTGTAGAAGTGGCCGGCCTCGTCGCGGGTCAGGATGCCGGTGAGCAGGGCGGTTTCCGGGGGCAGCAGGGTCTGGGCTCGCTCGAGGATCGGCTGGGCCTGATCGGCGAACATCGGCAGTGCCGCCTCCGGCCAGATCACCAGATCCGGTTCGTGATCGAGCTCGGCGGTCAGCGACAGGTAGGTGTTGGCGGCCTGGCGCTGGCCCTCCTGCGTCCACTTGATCAACTGCGGCAGGTTGCCTTGGAGCAGGGCGACACGCAGCGGCTCGCCGGCGGGCGTCGTCCACTGGCCGGGCAGGGCGAGAGGAATCAGCCATAGTACCGCCAGTGGCAGGGCGCTCCACCAGCGACGACGCAGCAGCGCTACACCCAGAGCGCCGCTGAGCGCCACCAGCAGCGACAGCAGGTAGACGCCACCGATCGGCGCCCAGGAGGCCAGTGGTGAATCCACTTGGCCGCTGCCCAGCAGCAGCCAGGGGAAGCCGGTGAACAGCCAGGTGCGCAGTGCCTCGCCGAGCACCCAGGCGCCGGCGAAGGTCAGCACGGACAGGCGGGGGCCGCAGAGGCGCCGGTAGAGGCCCAGGGTGACGGCGAAGAACAGTGCCAGGGCGGCGACGAACAGCGCGGTTAGCCCCAATGCAAGGGGCATGCCGGTGTAGCCGTAATCGTGGATCGATACATAGACCCATGAGGCGCCGGTCCCGAACAGGCCGAGTCCATAGCACCAGCCGCGCCAGGCGGCCTGGCGAGCGTTGAGTGAGGGCAGGCCGGCATAGAGCAGGCCGGCGGCCACCGGGGCTAGCCACCAAAGATGGAAGGGCGCGGCGGATAGCGTGGTGAGCACGCCGGCGGCGATCGCCGCCAGGGGCCCGAGGGTCCGGTGGAGTCGAGAAGGGGGCATGGCACCGTCCTTGGTGAAGAGGGCCTGGTGGATGAGAGGATCAGTCCTCGGCGACCTCTGAGGCCGGCTCGGCCTCCAGAAGACGGATACGGCGATTGTCGGCGTTGAGCACGGTGAAGCGCCAACCGCCGATCTCGGTGTGCTCGCCGCGGCCGGGCAGGTGTCCGAAGCGCTGCATGACCAGTCCGCCCAGGGTGTCGAACTCCTCGTCGGAGAAGCGCGTGCCGAAGCGCTCGTTGAAGTCCTCGATGGGGGTCAGGGCGCGGATGGCGTAGCGCGATTCCCCCAATTGACGGATGTCCTCTTCCTCGTCGGTATCGTGCTCGTCCTCGATATCGCCGACGATCTCCTCGAGGATGTCCTCGATGGTCACGATACCGGCGGTGCCGCCGTACTCGTCGACCACCACGGCCATGTGGTTGTGGGTGTCGCGGAACTCCTTGAGCAGGCTGTTGAGCCGCTTGGACTCCGGTATGAACATCGCCGGTCGCAGCACTTCTTCGAGCTGGAAGGGGTGGCCATTCTCCTGCCCCTGTCGCAGCAGTGGAAGCAGATCCTTTACCAGCAGGATGCCCTTGACCTCATCGAGATTCTCGCCGACCACCGGGTAGCGTGAGTGTCCGGTCTCGAGGATCACCGGGAGATACTCCTCAAGCGGCTGGTCGAGGCCGATGGCGGTGATCTGGGAGCGCGGGATCAGTACCTCGCGAACTTGCTGGTCGCTGATGTTCAGCGCGCCCTCGATGATCATCATGGCGTCCTGCTCGAGCTTGAGCCGGGTTGCCGCCTGACGCAGGAACTCGAGCAGCTCGTCCCGGGAGCTTGGTTCGTCGCTGTCGCTGGATAGGGCGCTGAACAACTTGTCGAACCAGGACTTGCTGCCCTGGCCGGTCGATCGGTCTTCGTTCATGCGTCGGCTCTCTCGTCCTCGGTGTCGGAATCGCGATGCGGTGGACTGGGGGTGAGGTAGGGATCGGCGATGCCCAGGTCGGCGAGGATGTCCCTTTCCATTGCCTCCATGGCCTCGGCCTCGTCGTCCTCGATGTGGTCATGGCCCAGTAGATGCAGTGTGCCGTGAACTACCATATGAGCGTAGTGATCGCCTACCGTCTTGTGCTGAGCTCGAGCTTCGGCGATGACCACCGAATGGCAGATCACCAGGTCGCCGAGCAGCGGCAGCGGCACCCCGGGTGGGCACTCGAAGGGGAAGGACAGCACGTTGGTGGGCTTGTCTCGATCACGATAGTCGCGATTGAGTGCCTGGCTCTCGGCACTGTCGACGAAGCGTACCGTGAGCTCGCAGCGCGGCTCGTCGGGATGGCGGGCCAGCACCGCCTCCACCCAGGTCCCGAGCTCGGCCTGGTCGGGCAGTCCCTGCGCGTCCAGGGCCACCTGGCGATCGACCACGGCGCGGTTCATGAGTCTTCCTCACGGCCGTTCTGGCGCTCGAGCCGCTCCTGGCTCAATTGTCTTTCCTGACGCAGCGCCTCGCGCTCCTGTTCGCGGGCCTCGCGCTTGGCGCGGGCCTTCGCTTCTTCCTCGGCTTCGAAGTGATCGTAGGCCTCGATGATGCGCTGTACCAGCGGGTGGCGCACCACGTCCTTGGCGGCAAAGTGGGTGACGCCTATCCCCGGGGTGTCCTTGAGCACGTCGAGCACCTGAATCAGGCCCGAGGCCTGGCCGCGCGGCAGGTCGACCTGGGTGATATCGCCGGTGATCACCGCCGTGGAGCCGAAGCCGATGCGCGTCAGGAACATTTTCATCTGCTCGCGCGTGGTGTTCTGGCTCTCGTCGAGGATGATGAAGGCGTTGTTCAGGGTTCGCCCGCGCATGTAGGCCAATGGCGCGATCTCGATGATTTGACGCTCGATCAGCTTGGCCACCTGTTCGAAGCCGATCATTTCGTAGAGGGCATCGTAGAGCGGGCGCAGATAGGGATCGATCTTCTGGGCCAGGTCGCCGGGCAGGAAGCCAAGCTTCTCGCCGGCCTCCACCGCCGGACGTACCAGCAGGATACGCCGGACTTCCTGCTGATTCAGCGCCTCCACTGCGGCGGCCACCGCTAGGTAGGTCTTGCCAGTGCCGGCCGGGCCGATCCCGAAGTTGATGTCGTGCGCGCGGATACTCGAGACGTAGGCCTGCTGGTTGAGCCCGCGAGGCTTGATCAGCGTCTTGGGCGTGCGCAGGAGCACCTCGTCGTCGCCGTGGCTGCCTTCTTCCTCTTCCAGGGCCTCGAGACCGGACTCCTGCAGGAACAGGTGTACGGTGTCGGGCGTCAGTTCGCTGGCTTCTGCCTCGCGGTAGAGGTGTTCGACGACGTTGGACGCGGCCTTGACGCGGGGGCCGGGGCCGGCCAACTGGAAGACGTTGCCACGGTTGCGCAGGGTTACGCCCAGGCGCTCCTCGATCAGCTTGAGGTGCTCGTCGCGCTGGCCGCAGAGGTTGGCCAGGCGCTGGGGATCGTTAGGCTCGAGGTTCAGGGTGATGACGCGGTTGGCCGCGGAGGCTGGCTGGCTCAAGACGGGCTGGTCCATGGGTTGATGGATGTCAGGGTCAGTTTATTGCCCCGGCGGCTGCCGGGGCAATGTGCGTGCACGTTCTCTGATCGGCTGCGCCTCTGCCATTGAGCGTTGAACCCTGAACAGAAGGCTGATGTAGCGCACCGGGCGGCGCGTCTTCTCACGATCTCGCCTTGTCTGGCCTGAGCTGGCCAGATCAGGAATCGTCCTCCTGGCCGAGCCGCTCAGGCCGGGCAAGCGAGCTGTTGAACGCCTTTGGCAGACCGGGCAGGCAGCGTCTTAGTCATTGCTGAAGTACCTTGGCGAATGTGCCTAAGGCTTGTCCCGCCGGTCCGCCTGGCCATGACTCGGCCCCCGCAGCGCGTGGGGCGCGTCGAGTTAGAAGCGTTCCGGAGAGGCCAGGTCGCCGCGCAGCGAGTTGGGCAGCGCCTCGGTGATCTCCACGTCGACGAAGTAGCCGATCAGCTCGGTGGGGTTCGGTGCGCGGAAGTTGACGACCCGGTTGTTCTCGGTGCGGCCGGACAGCTGGCCCGGATCCTTGGGCGAGAAGCCGGTGACCAATATGCGCTGGGTGGTGCCCACCATGCGCCGGCTGATCTGCATGGCCTGCTGGTTGATGCGCTCCTGAAGAATCGCCAGACGCTGCTTCTTGATCGCTTCCGGGGTGTCGTCGGCGAGGCCGGCGGCTGGGGTGCCGGGGCGTGCCGAATAGATGAAGCTGAAGGAGACATCGAAGCCGATGCGACCGATCAGGTCCATGGTGTCGGCGAAGTCTTCCTCGGTCTCGCCGGGGAAGCCGATGATGAAGTCCGAGGAGAAGCTGATATCCGGGCGCAGCGCTCGGATGCGCTCCATCTTGTCCACATACTCCTCGACGGTGTGGCCGCGCTTCATGGCCGCGAGGATGCGGTCGGAGCCGGCCTGTACCGGCAGGTGCAGGTGGCTGACCAGTTCGGGAATCTCGCCGTAGGCCTCGATCAGGCTGTCGGAGAACTCCACCGGATGCGAGGTGGTGAAGCGGATACGGTCGATGCCTTCCACCGCCGCCACGCAGGCGATCAGCTCGGCCAGGTCGATCTCCTCGCCGAGCTGGTTCTCGCCGCGGTAGGCGTTGACGTTCTGGCCTAACAGGTTGATCTCGCGCACGCCCTGGTCGGCGAGGTGGATCACCTCGTCCATCACCGCCTCGAAGGGCCGCGAGACTTCCTCGCCGCGGGTGTAGGGCACCACGCAGAAGGTGCAGTACTTGGAGCAGCCTTCCATCACCGAGACGAAAGCGGTGGCGCCATCGGAGCTTGGCTGGGGCAGGTGGTCGAACTTCTCCACTTCGGGGAAGGTGACGTCGACCATCGAGATCTGGTTGTCCTTGCGGGCATCGAGCATCGATGGCACCCGATGCAGGGTCTGGGGACCGAACACCAGGTCGACCTGTGGCGCACGCTTGCGCAGCGCCTCGCCTTCCTGGCTGGCGACGCAGCCGCCCACGCCGATGACCAGCTCAGGATTGGCCTCCTTGAGCTTCTTCCAGCGGCCGAGCTGGTGGAAGACCTTCTCCTGGGCCTTCTCGCGGATCGAGCAGGTGTTGAGCAGGATGACGTCGGCGTCGCGCTCGTCGTCGGTGAGCTCGAGCTGATGGGATTCGCCGAGCAGATCCGCCATGCGTGCGGAATCGTACTCGTTCATCTGGCAGCCATGCGTCTTGATGAAGAGTTTCTTCGCCATAAGAATAGGTCGTGGCGCCTGGGCCCGACGGGTTGCACCGGTGAATGATCGTTCGCAGGAAGGCGGCCGGCATGGCCGTCTGATGAGGGAGATCATTATACGCGGCCACGGGAGGTGGGGCCAGGGTGGCGAGTCGGTGATGCCCGGGTCTGTGGTACCCTTGGCGACTTCGGTCGAGTCGGCGGCTGGTCAGGAAATGATCGCAGCGCTGTCGTGTCGGTAGCCATGCCGGCTGGCCGAGGGTTTCCAGCGGTTTTCCCGGCACTTGTCCACAGATGTTGTGGATGATCCGGGCCGCCTTTCTCATCGCGGCCGGCCGGGCCAGGAAGGCCTGGTCATGGCCGCCATCGCCGCGAGCGACGTACTTAGAGCCTTGGACAGCCAGGACGATGGCATGACGATGCAACGCTACAAGACACTGATGACGCTGGGCATGGTGCTCGGGGCTCTGGCCCTGCCGGCACAGGCCCAGCAGGATGATGCCCAGGACGACGCCTCTCGTTGGGTGTCCGACGATCTCACCACTTACGTGCGCAGCGGACCGACGGACGGCTATCGCATCGTCGGTACCCTGACGGCCGGCGATCCGGTCGAACTGCTCGAGACCCAGGGCGACTACAGCCGCGTGCGTAGCCAGAGCGGCGACGTGGTCTGGGTACCTTCCAGCAATATCCAGGATGCGCCGAGCGCCCGGGTGCAGCTTCCCGAACTCGAGACCCGGGTCGAGGAGCTCTCCGAGGAGCTGTCGGGCATCAATGAGACCTGGGAGAGCCGTATCGCGTCGCTCACCGAGACGCTCGATGTGCGCGAGCGGCGCATCGCCGACCTGGAACAGCGCAACCAGGCCCTGGAATCGGAAAGCGAGGCGTCCCGCTCCACGGTTCGCGAGCTGCAGGCGCGGCTCGACACCCAGGAGGAAGACCTGCTGATGCGCTACTTCATGTATGGCGGTGGGGTGGCCGGGGCCGGCCTGCTGGTGGGGTTGATCGTGCCGCATTTGCCGCGCCGCCGCCGCAAGCGCGATCGCTGGTTCTGAGGGCGAGCACATGAGCAACGAATGGCTCGATCGCTGGCGCGAGGGGCGCATCGGCTTTCATCGTGACGAGGTGCACCCCGCGCTCGCTCGTCACTGGCCGAACCTAGGAGTCGCTCCCGGCAGCAAGGTATTGGTGCCGCTATGCGGCAAGAGCCTGGACATGCGTTGGCTGGCGCAGCGGGGCCACCCCGTGCTGGGCATCGAACTGGCCGGCGAAGCCATCGAGCAGTTCCTGGCCGAGGGCGAGGGGGAGATCTCCCGCTACCACGGCGACAGTTTCGACATCAGTCGTCAGGGTAACGTGGAGCTGTGGCGCGGCGACTTCTTCCACCTGCATATCGAGGCGGCCGCCGAGGTCGGCGCCTTTTATGATCGGGCGGCGCTGATCGCGCTGCCCGACGCGACTCGCCAGCGCTATGCCTTTCATCTCGCCCAGCTGACCCCGCCGGGCAGCCGCGGACTGCTGATCACGCTTACCCGGGCGCCCGGCGATGAGGGCGGTCCGCCCTTCAGCGTGGACGCCAAGGAGATTCGAACGCTATTTGCGGCCAACTTCGAGCTCGTACACTTGGAAGAGGGGGAGCCGGAGCCGGGTAGTGGCTTTCGCGAGAGCGTCTGGGCGTTGACCCGCCGCGGTCCGCGAACCTGAATGGCGAGTCGATGGAGGTTCAGCGAGCCAGCAGACTCGCCAATTCCGGATCGCGGAAGGCGCGGTCCAGAGCGTTGGAGAGCAGCTCCTCGATCATTGCCTGGTTGGCTTCACGATCCGGTTTTACCGCGTATTGCTGGGTACGCCGGGCGGTGTAGCTGCCGGTGTAGGTGGTGCCATCGTTCCGGGCTTCGGCTTCCATCACGGCGACCAGGCTTGCGCTGCCGACCATGGGTGGGGCATCGCCACGGCCGTAGTCGAGGCGTTTGAGGGTCAGCGTCAGGCTCGGTCGTCCCGGCGCGCTGTCACGGGTGGGCCGAAAGCCCATGTCTCGCACGGCGCGTTCGGCCTCGGCCTGCAGCCGCGGCGCCAGTTCGCCCGGATCGACGATGATCACCGCCGTCGAGCCGGCGCTACCGGAACGGGTGCCGATCACGGCCTCCTCGCGGGCGTCGCGGGCGGTCACGCTGACCTCCTGTCCGGTCCCGGCGGCCGGCACCTGGGCGCTGCGCTTGGGATCCGGTTGCAAGTAATGGGGGCCGGCGCAGCCGGTGAGCCAACCCAAAGTCAGCATCAAGGCCGTGAGGGGCAGAAAACGTCGACGTCGCATGGCACTTCCTTTGTGAAATGGCGGGAGCATCGAGTATAGCCTCGCCACCGCAGCCTATGCATTCTCGTCAGCCGGCAAGCGGGGCCGTGCTGGTGCGTGCCGCCAGCGAGTCGTCTGCGAAGCGATGCCAGCGGCGCGGCAGCGCGTAAAGTCGCTGGCCCCGGGTCAGGGCGAGACGCTCGAAATCTGCATGGCGCACGGTGGCGAGCCAGGGGCCGGGCAGCCAGTCGGCGGCCAGCTCCACCCGCACTTCTGCGCCGACCGGCGAGATAGCGGTGACGGTCACCGGCAGGTGGGCCGACTCGCGGGGTGCCTTGTCCAGCGCTACCTCGTGGGGGCGAAGCAACAGTTCTTCCGCGCCATCCGGCAGGTCGACATCGAGCCGGGCGTCGCCGCAGATGAGGACGCCATTGCGCACCTGTCCCTCGAGGTGATTCACATCGCCCAGAAACTCGAACACGAAACGATTGCCCGGGGCTCGATACAGCGTCTCCGGAGTGTCGATCTGCTCAATGCGGCCATTGCTCATCACCACCACGCGATCGGAGAGCTCCAGGGCTTCTTCCTGATCGTGGGTGACGAAGACGCTGGTGAAGTTCAACTCGTCGTGCAGGTGGCGAAGCCAGCGGCGCAGCTCCTGGCGGACCTTGGCATCCAGGGCGCCGAAGGGCTCGTCGAGCAGCAGGACGTCGGGGCGCAGGGCCAGGGAGCGGGCCAGCGAGACGCGTTGTTGCTGGCCGCCGGACAGTTGCGCCGGATAGCGCCCCGCCAGCTGCTCCAACTGGACCATTTCCAGCAGGTGATGCACGCGGGCGCGGATCTCGCTGCTGGACGGACGTTGACGCCGCGGCATGACAGTCAGGCCGAAGGCCACGTTGTCGTAGACCGTCATGTGACGGAACAGCGCATAATGCTGAAAGACGAAGCCGATGCGTCGGTCGCGCACATGCAGCCGGGTGACGTCACGCTCGCCGAACAGGATGCGGCCGGCGGGCTGGCGATCGGGGGCCTCGAGCCCGGCGATGATGCGCAGCAGCGTGGTCTTGCCGGAACCGGAGGGGCCGAGTAGGCCGATCAACTCGCCCTGGTGGATGTCGAGGTCGAGGGGCGCCAGGGCCTGGTGGCGTCCCCCGTGGCCATAATGCTTGGCGATGTTCTCGAGACGAATGCTCATGCGGAAGCCTCCCGGCGCGTGGCGCGCCACTCCAGGCCGGCCTTGGCGGCCAGCGTGAACAGGGCGATGAGGGCCAGCAGGGCGGCGCTGGCGAAGGCGCCCACGGTGTTGTAATCCTGGTACAGCAGTTCGACGTGCAGCGGCAGGGTGTTGGTCTCGCCGCGGATCGCTCCGGACACTACCGACACGGCGCCGAATTCACCGACCGCCCGGGCATTGGTCAGGATGACGCCATACAGCAGCGCCCAGCGGATGTTCGGCAGGGTGACCCGGCGAAACAGCGTGAAGCCCGAGGCCCCCAGAGTGACCGCCGCCTCTTCTTCCCGCGAGCCCTGGGCCTGCATCAGAGGAATCAGCTCCCGCGCCACGAAGGGACAGGTGACGAAGATGGTGACCATCAGGATGCCCGGCCAGGCAAACATCAACTGGATGTCATGGGCGTCCAGCCAACCACCGAGCCAGCCATTGCGACCGTACAGCAGCAGATAGACCAGCCCGGCCACCACCGGCGAGATGGCGAAGGGAATGTCGATCAGCGTCTGCAGCAGGCGGCGCCCGGGGAAGCGAAAGCGCGTCACCAGCCAGGCCAGCATCACGCCGAACACCAGGTTCACCGGAATGGTCAGCACGGTGATGAAGAGCGTCAGGCCGATGGCGGACAGCGTATAGGCGTCGCTGACGTTGCGCCAGAAGCCGCCCAGGCCCTCGGCGAGGGCCTGGGCGAAGATCGCCACCAGCGGCAGCAGCAGGAACAGCGCGGCCAGCGCCACGGCGGCGCCGATGAGCAGGCGGCGCAGGACGGGAGCGTCCCCGATTCGTTGCATCAGGCATTCCCTCCGTGCAGGCGGCGAATGAAGCGCCCTTGCCAGAGATTGATGGCCAACAGCAGGATCAGCGAGGTGGCGAGCACCACCGAGGCGATGGCCGAGGCGCCGACATAGTCGTATTCCTGCAGCTTGACGAAGATCATCAGCGAGGTGATCTCGGTCTCGTAGGGCATGTTGCCGGCGATGAAGATCACCGCGCCGAACTCGCCGAGCGAGCGGACGAAGGCCAGACCGGTGCCGGTGACCAGCGCCGGCCACAGGTGGGGCAGGATCACGCGGCGAAAGGCCACGCCATCGCGGGCGCCCAGCGCCATGGCGGCCTCATCGATTTCCCCCGGCAGGTCCTCGAGGATTGGCTGCACGGTACGTACCACGAAGGGAATGCTGGTGAAGGCCATGGCGAGTGCGATGCCCACCCAGGTATAGGCAACCTCGATGCCGAGAGGGGCCAGCGCCTTACCCATCCAGCCGCTGCTGGAATAGAGCGTGGCCAGGGTGATGCCGGCCACCGCCGTCGGCAGGGCGAAGGGCAGATCCATCAAGGCATCGAGCAGGCGCTTGCCCGGAAAGTCGTAGCGCACCAGTACCCAGGCCAGCAACAGTCCGAACAGCGCGTTGATCACCGCGGCGACTGCGGCGGCGCCGATGGTGGTCAGGTAGCTGGCCACCACTCGGCCTTCGCTGATGATCGCCCAGTATTCGCCCGGCGACAGCCCCGAGAGCTGACCGACCAGGCCGGTGAGCGGAAGCAGCAGGACCAGCGACACGAAGGTCAGGCTGATGCCTAGGGACAGGCCGAAGCCCGGCAGCACTCGCTGCCGGGCTCGGGGAAGTGATAAGGAGAAAGCCGCTGCCTTCATGATGGTGCCTCTTTCATGGCGTCACTCAACGGCGCTGCAACTGATCGAGGGTGCCGCCACTCTTGAAGTGGGTCTCCATGGCCTGGTCCCAGCCGCCGAAGACGTCCTGGACCTCGAACAGCTCGGTCTCGGGGAAGCGATCGCTGAATGCATCGACCACCGTCTCGTCGTGCACGCGATAGTTGAAACCGGCGAGAATCCGCTGAGCCTCTTCGGTGTAGAGGTAATCCAGATACCCCTGGGCCAGCTCGGCGTTGCCGTTATCTTCGGCATTCTCGCCGACTACCGCGACCGGGAACTCGGCCAGGATGCTGACCGGCGGCACGATCACCTCGTACGCGTCGCTGCCGTACTCCTGGCGAATGTTGTTGACCTCGGACTCGAAGCTGATCAGCACGTCACCGATGCCGCGCTCGATGAAGCTGGTGGTGGCACCGCGACCGCCGGTATCGAAGACCTTGACGTTGCCAAGGAAGGTGCGCATGAAGTCTTCGATCTGCTTCTCGTCTCCGTCGAAGGCGCGATCGGCAGCGCCCCAGGCGGCCAGGTAGGTGTAGCGGCCGTTGCCCGATGTCTTGGGGTTGGGGAACACCAGCTCGACGCCTTCCTCGGCCAGGTCGGCCCAGCTCTCGATGCCCAGCGGGTTGCCCTCTCGTACCAGGAAGGCGGTGGTGGAGTAGTAGGGCGAGGCATTGTTGGGCAGCTGCGCCTGCCAGTCTTCGGCCACCAGGCCGGCATCGGCAAGCACCTGAACATCGGTGACCTGGTTGTAGGTCACCACGTCCGCCCCGAGCCCCTGCAGTATGGCGCGGGCCTGCGCCGACGAGCCGCCATGGGACTGCTTGATGGTCAGGGTGTCGTCATGGTCCGCCTCCCAGTGAGCCTTGAAGGCCGGATTGATCTCGGCGAACAGCTCCCGGGCGATGTCGTAGGACGAGTTGAGCAGCTCGCGCTCGGCGGCCATGGCCGGGGCGGCGAGACCGATGCCCAGGCCGGTGGCGACGATGGCAGCGGAGAGACTGCGACGGACGAAGGGCAGCGATGACATGACGACTCCTTGGATCCACGAAGGGTTGACGTTGAAGGCCAAGGTAATAATCGCCAAGTGTAATTACAAGCGTGTTATTAATTCCTTTTTTATCTAAGCCTATCGAGAAGGACACTAGGCTGCCGGCAAGAGGCAAGAAGAAGAGAGAAGAGAAGGAGAAAAGGGCGTGCCCCCGGCCTCGCCGGGGGCTGGGCCATCAGAGCCCGATGGCGGATGAGGTGGAGCGGCGCGGATCGGCGCCGCCGTAGAACTGCCCGTCTTCGATCACGATCGACTGGGCGGCGCCCATGGCCGACTGCTGACTGATGGTGTGGCCCCGAGCCTCCAGCAGCGACAGGGTGTCGGGGCTGAAGCCTGCTTCGACGCGCAGCTCGTCGGGCAGCCACTGGTGGTGCAGGCGCGGGGCGCTGACCGCCGACTGGATGTTCATGCCGTGGTCGATGACGTTCATCAGCACCTGCAAGGTGGTAGTGATGATGCGCGAGCCGCCGGGGCTGCCGGTGATCAGGAAGTTCTCGCCGTCGCGCTTGACGATGGTCGGAGTCATCGACGACAGCATGCGCTTGCCGGGTTCGATCTTGTTGGCCTCGCCGCCGATCAGGCCGTAGGCGTTGGGCACGCCGGGTTTGGCGGAGAAGTCGTCCATCTCGTTGTTGAGAAGGAACCCGGCGCCTTCGACAGCGATGCCCGAGCCATAGCTGAAGTTGATGGTATAGGTATTGGAGACCGCCAGGCCGTCGTCGTCGGCGATCGAGAAGTGGGTGGTCTCGTTCGACTCATAGGGCGCCGGGTCGCCGGCGGCGATCTCGGCGCTGGGCGTGGCCCGGTCGATGGCAATCTCGGCGCGCAGCTCGTCGGCATAGCCCTTGGCGGTGATCCCGTCGAGCGGCACCTCGACGAAGTCGGTGTCGCCCAGGTACTCGGAGCGGTCGGCGTAGGCGCGCTTCATGGCCTCCGCCATCAGGTGCATGGTGTCGGCGGCGCCGAAGCCCATCTCGTCGATGTCGTAGGCCTCGAGAATATTGAGGATCTGCACGATATGGGCGCCGCCGGAGGAGGGCGGGCTCATGGCGTAGACGTCGTAGCCGCGGTAGGTGCCGTGGCTGGGCTCGCGAATCACCGGCTGGTAGCCGGCCAGGTCTTCGCGGGTGATCAGGCCGTCGTGGCGCTCCATCTCGGCAGCGATCAGCTCGGCGGTCTCGCCTTCGTAGAATTCCCTGGCGCCCTGCTCGGCGATGCGCTTGAGCGTTGCCGCCAGATCCGGCTGGCGGAAGGTCTCGCCTACTGCGTAGGGGCTGCCATCCTCCTTGTAGAACATCGATTTGGTGGCGTCCCATTTGGTCAGACGCTCGCCGGCCTCGGCCACGCCGTCAACGAAGCGTTGGGGCACGACGAAGCCGTCCTCGGCCAGGCGAATCGCCGGCGCCAGTGCCTCGGCCAGGCTCAGGGTGCCGTATTTCTCGAGCGCCAGTGACAGGCCGGCCACGGTGCCGGGCACCCCGGCGGCGCGGTGGGTAAAGCGCGACCATTCGGATACGGCGTTGCCGTCCTCGTCCTGGAACATGGTCTCGGTAGCGGCGGCGGGGGCGGTTTCCCGGTAGTCGATGGCAATCACCTCACCGCTGTCCTCGTCGGAGATCAGCATGAAGCCGCCGCCGCCGATGTTGCCGGAACGTGGCTGGGTGACCGCCAGCGCGAAGCCTGCGGTGACCGCTGCATCCACGGCGTTACCGCCGTCGGCGAGCACGTCGTGGGCGACCTGGGAAGCCAGGAAGTGACTGGTGGTCACCATGCCTTGAGTGCCGACTTCAGGGTGGAAACGCTCGCCTTCGAGGATGGCCGACTGGGCGACGGCGAGCGTCGGAGCCAGCAGAGTGGCGGATAGTAAGCCGGCACCGAGGGTGCGGCGCAGCAGAGACATGTGCATTGACCTCTCCTTAGTCCTGTTTCACGGGGAACCTTCACTATTGTCGGCGATGGCCAATGGTGCAAGGCGACCGGGCGCGTTCCTGTTAGAATGCCGCCCATCAAGACCGCGACTCGACAGGACCCCGTTTCATGAGCGACTCGACGCCCGATTACCAGCTGGCTCCCTCGATCCTTTCCGCCGACTTCGCCCGTCTCGGCGAGGAAGTGGACGATGTCCTCGCCTCCGGTGCCGACATCGTCCACTTCGACGTCATGGACAATCATTACGTGCCGAACCTGACCATTGGGCCGATGGTCTGCGAGGCGTTGCGCAAGCACGGCGTCACCGCGCCCATCGATGCCCACCTGATGGTCAAACCGGTCGATCGCCTGATCGGTGACTTCATCGACGCCGGCGCCACCTACATCACCTTCCACCCTGAGGCCTCCGACCATATCGATCGCTCACTGCAGTTGATCCGCGATGGTGGTTGCAAGCCCGGCCTGGTGTTCAATCCTGCCACGCCGCTGTCGTTTCTCGACCACGTGATGGACAAGGTCGACATGGTGCTGTTGATGAGCGTCAACCCCGGTTTCGGTGGCCAGTCCTTCATTCCGGCCACCCTCGACAAGCTGCGTGAGGCACGCCGGCGCATCGATGCCTCGGGGCGGCCGATCCGCCTGGAAATCGATGGCGGGGTCAAAGTCGACAACGTCGCCGAGATCGCCCGCGCCGGGGCGGATACCTTCGTTGCCGGCTCGGCGGTGTTCAAGGCGCGCAGCGAGGCCGACCCGCACCGCTATGACAGCGTCATCGGCGACTTTCGCCGCGCCCTGGCCGAGGCCTGAACGTGGCGGAGGCGAGCCGCTGGCATCTCTACGTGATCGAGACGGCTGCCGGAGCCCTCTATACTGGCATCACCACCGACGTGACGCGCCGGCTGGCCGAGCATCGCGCCGGTCGCGGGGCCAAGGCCCTGCGTGGCAAGGGCCCCTTGCATCTGGTATATCACGAATGTGTGGGAGTGCATGGCGAGGCGCTGCGACGCGAGGCGGCGCTCAAGCGCCTCACCGCGGCGGCTAAGCGACGCTGGCTGGCGGAACGTCGGAGCGGCGAGGAAACGGGGACGTTTTCCCCCTCAACAAGCGCTGAATAGATCGGCGAGCGAGTAAAGCGCAAGGCTTACGAAACGCAGGCGGCGGGGCCTGGAAGGATGAGGGACGGCTTCGCGCATCGCGCAAAGTAGCGATTTGCCCGTGCAGGCACTGGCCCAGTGTCTGCCTAACGTGACAGGGAGAGCAAATGGACACGCAATGGATCACCGATTTCGTGCAGATGCAGGGCGCGAGCTTCGTCATCAACCTGGTGGCGGCACTGGCCATCTTCGTGATCGGCCGCTGGGTGGTAAAACTGCTGCACGGCTTCGCCATCAAGGCCATGCAGCGCGGCAGGCTCGACCCGCTGCTGGTCAAGTTCCTGGGCAATATTCTCTTTGCCCTGATGATGGTCTTCGTGGTGTTGGCGGCGATCAGCCAGATCGGTATTCAGACCACCTCGTTGATCGCCGTGCTCGGTGCCGCCGGCCTGGCGGTGGGGCTGGCGCTGCAGGGCTCGCTGGCCAACTTTGCCGCGGGGGTGCTGGTGATCATCTTCCGCCCCTACAAGATCGGCGACTATGTGGAGGGCGGTGGCGTCTCCGGCACCATCGACGACGTGCAGATCTTCACCACCGAGCTCAGGACACCGGACAACCGCAAGATCATCGTGCCCAATGGCCAGATGATGAGCGGGGCCATCACCAACTATTCCAGCCATGACACTCGTCGGGTGGATCTGGTGGTCGGCGTCGGCTATGACGATGACATCGATACCGTGCGCCGGGTGCTGGAGAGCGTGGTAGCCGACGACCCGCGGGTGCTGGCCGATCCCGCGCCCAACATCCGCATGTCCGCCATGGGTGACTCCAGCGTCAACTGGATCGTGCGCCCCTGGGTCCAGGCGGCGGACTACTGGGACGTGTTCTGGGAGATGACCGAGGAGATCAAGCGTCGCTTCGACGCCGAGGGCATCAGCATTCCCTTCCCGCAGCGCGACGTGCACGTCTACCATCATCCGGAAAAAGCGGACGAGGCGAGCCTCGAGCGCTGAGTCTATCTTCCGGAAATGAAACGGGCCCCGGCAATCGCCGGGGCCCGTCTCGTTTCAGGCAGGCCCAACCGAGCTCAGTGCAGCTTCAGTCGGGGTTTGAGGAACCTGTTCAGGCCGTCGACGACCACCATCAGACCGGTCTTCAGTAATCCATGGATCGCCCTCTGGTGCATGCGGTAGAGCGAGGCGTAGAAGAACTTGGCCAGATGGCCCTCGATGAACAGGCTGCGCGCCGAGGCGCCGCGCATCAGGCTGCCGATGGCGTCGAAGTGGGCCAGCGAGATCAGCGAACCGCGGTCGCGGAACACGAACGGCTTGAGTGGTTTGTCCTCCAGGCGGGCCAGCAGGTTCTTGTAGAGCCGATCGGCCTGCTGATGGGCTGCCTGGGCCCGGGGAGGCACCGTGGAGCCATCCGCCTGGGGGCAGCTGGCACAGTCGCCGAAGGCGAAGATGTGCTCGTCATCCAGACTCTGCAGGGTCGCCTCGACCTTGAGGCGGTGGTTTCGCTCGGTGGACAGGCCCAGCTCCGAGAGCAGGGCTGGCGCCTTGATGCCGGCCGCCCAGACACCGAGATCGATGTCGATTCGCTCGCCGTCGGCGGTGACGATGGCGTTATCGGTGACCTCGGTGACTCGGGTATCGACATGTACCTGGACGCCCAGACGTTCCAGCTCGCCATGGACCGCATCGCTGATGCGTTTCGGCAGGGCAGGCAGCACCTTGGGCGCCGCCTCGATCAGATGTACCTCCAGGTGGGCGCTGTCCAGTGTCGTGAAGCCGTAGCTGTTGAGCATCTGGGAGGCGCCATAGAGCTCTGCGGCCAGCTCCACGCCGGTGGCGCCGGCACCGACGATGCCGACCACCATCTTTGCGGAGGGCTCTTGAGGGGCGTTGTAGCGCAGGAAGGCGTTGAGCATGGCCTGACGGAACAGCTCTGCCTGGCGAGGGCTGTCGAGGAAATGGCAGTGATCGGCGACCCCGGGGGTGCCGAAATCGTTGCTGACGCTGCCCAGTGACAGTACCAGTTCATCGTAGGGTACGGTGCGGGCGGGCAGGATTTCCTGGTCGTCGTCGTCCAGCACCGGAGCCAACGTCAGGGTCCGGGCGTCTCGGTCGAGGTGGGTGAGCGTGCCGAGCTGGAACTGATAGCCGTGGGTACGGGCATGGCCCTGGTAGGAAATCTCGTCGAGCCCCGAGTCGAGCGCCCCGGTGGCGACCTCGTGGAGCAGCGGTTTCCAGATGTGAGTGGGGTTGCGATCGACGAGCACGATCTCGGCGCGCTTGCGCTTGCCGAGCTTGCGGCCGAGCCGGGTGACCAGCTCGAGTCCGCCCGCGCCTCCGCCGACCACCACGATTCGTGGTAGCGTCATGCGAGACTCCTGACGTGAAAGTGGAAAAAGACACATGCGATGTAGGTCGCCTGGGTCGGGTCGGGCGTCTCGAATGGCGTCACGGCACGCCTGGAGCGGCCATGGCGCCGGGAGGGCTCACGGCCCGGTAGCGGCGACGTCTGTCCCTAGCATATGCCTATGCCGCGTCGCTGCCTATGCCCCAAAACGGGTATCTGGTGATTTTTTCCGTAATATTACATGCTTGAGCCGCTGGCGCCGTGCCAGTCGCCCTTACTCATGCCCTCGGGAGCCTGTCATGCATGCACTGTTGTCCGATATTCGTCTGGTGGTCTTCGATCTCGATGGCACCCTGGTCGATTCGGTGCCCGACCTGGCGGCGGCCGTGGATACCGCCCTGACGGACCTGGCGTTGCCGAGACCCGGTGAAGCGAAAGTGCGCGACTGGGTGGGCAACGGCTCACGGATATTGATGGAGCGAGCCCTCGAGGACGCCTTGGGCGAGGCGCCGGCGGCAGCATTCCTGGATACTGCCCACGAGCGCTTCCTGGCTCGCTACGGGGAGGCGCCCTGCGAACGCACCCGACTTTATCCCGGGGCAGGAGAGGCCTTGGCCGGCTTGGCGGCGAGCGGTCGTCAGCTGGCGCTGGTGACCAACAAGCCTGCGGCCTTTATTGCGCCGATCCTGAGTGCCACCGGGATCGAGCGATATTTCGGGATGTGTCTGGGCGGCGACAGCCTGCCACGTCGCAAGCCCGATCCGCTGCCGCTGACGCATGTCGCCGAACATTTCGACGTCGCGCCGGCGCACTGCCTGATGGTCGGAGATTCGCGCCATGACATCGCCGCCGGCAAGGCGGCGGGCTTTCGTACCCTGGCGGTTCCCTACGGCTACAATCACGGCGAACCGGTGGCGGCGAGCCGGCCGGATGAGGTAGTTGAATCGCTGGCGGAACTCGTTTAGTGTAAATCGAGTTGCGCTATAATATCGCAGTTGTTGATAATTTTTTGTTATATACGATCCTTCGATCGTCTGATGGAACCCGCATCATGCTGGCTTTTTCCGCTTCCTCGACCGCCGTCCGCCTTCTTCGTGCCACCGGCATGCTCGGCGGTTGGCGATGGTGACGCTCGAGTCCTGAGTCGGCGTCGACCGTCTCTCTTCGCGCTATCCACGTCTACCACCCCGAGGAAACGGGCCCATGATGACCCTCGAACGCTTTCAGGCGCTGGCTGACGCCGGCTACAACCGCATCCCGGTCACCCGCGAGGTGCTGGCCGATCTCGACACGCCGCTGTCGACCTATCTCAAGCTTGCCGACGCGCCCTGGACCTTCCTGCTGGAGTCCGTGCAGGGTGGCGAGAAGTGGGGCCGTTATTCGATCATCGGCCTGCCATGCCGCGAGCGAATCGAAGTGCGAGGCTTCCAGGTCTCTCATATCGTTGATGGCCAAACACAAGGCGTCACCGAGGTCGAGGATCCGCTAGCCTGGATCGAAGCCTTCCAGGCGCGCTTCAAGGTACCGCGCCTCGACGACCAGCCGCGTTTCGACGGCGGCCTGGTGGGCTACTTCGGCTACGACACCATTCGCTACATCGAGCCGCGCCTGCGCGGGGTGGAGAAGCCCGATCCCATCGGCGTGCCCGATATCCTGCTGATGGTCTGCAATGATCTGGTGGTGTTCGACAACCTGTCCGGACGCCTGACACTGTGGACCCACGTCGATCCCTCCGAACCGAAGGCCCATGCCCGCGCGACCGAACGTCTGGCGGGGCTGGAGTCCCAGCTGCGCTCGCGATTGGTGGAGACCCGCAGCCCCGGCACCGGCCGTCATGACGTGTCCGAGGATGACTTCCATGCCAGCTTCAGCGAGCAGGGCTACAAGGACGCGGTCGAGCGCATCAAGGAGTACGTCAAGGCCGGCGACGTGATGCAGTGCGTGCCGTCGCAGCGCATGTCGATTCCCTACCAGGCGCCGCCGCTCGACCTCTATCGGGCGCTGCGCAGCCTGAATCCTTCGCCCTACATGTTTTTCCTCAATCTTGACGATCACCATGTGGTGGGTTCGTCGCCGGAGATCCTCACCCGCCTCGAGGACGGTGAAGTGACGGTGCGACCCATCGCCGGCACACGCCACCGGGGAGCCACCGAAGAGGAAGATCGCGCCCTGGAGGCCGATCTGCTGGGCGATCCCAAGGAGATCGCCGAGCATGTCATGCTGATCGACCTGGGGCGTAACGACGTGGGACGCATCAGCGAGCCCGGGTCGGTGACGGTCACCGACAACATGACCGTCGAGCGCTACTCCCACGTGATGCATATCGTGTCCCAGGTCACCGGTCGGCTGCGCCCGGGCATGACCTCCATGGACGTGCTGCGCGCCACCTTCCCGGCCGGCACCCTGTCTGGGGCCTCGAAGGTGCGGGCCATGGAGATCATCGACGAACTGGAGCCGGTCAAGCGTGGCGTCTATTCCGGGGCCGTTGGCTATCTCTCCTGGCACGGCAACATGGATACCGCCATCGCCATCCGCACCGCCGTGATCAAGGATGGCGAGCTGCACGTCCAGGCCGGCGGCGGCATCGTCGCCGACTCCGACCCCGAGGCCGAGTGGCAGGAGACCATCAACAAGCGGCGTGCCCTGTTCCGCGCCGTGGCCATGGCCGAACGGGGGTTGGACAACCTGGACTGATCCCGGCGAGGCCGGTAAGCCTCGCCGAACGAAGACTCACATGGATGACAACGCCTCGCGCGGTGGTGATCCGATCCTGGCTGGCCTGGCCGGTCTTCCTGCGCTATGCCCTGCCGTCGGTGGCGGGGCTGCTCGCGCTGACCACGGTGCACTCGGGTGCGGGAGTGATCAGAAGCGGTAGGCCGCGTTCAGGCGGACGTCCCGGCCGGCTTCGGGCAGGCCGGCGGCGACGTCGCCATAGACGGCGTAGCTGGCATGGTCGAAGTACTGCCGGTCGAACAGGTTGTTGACGGTCAGCGAGAGGGTCAGGTCGTCGCCACCCATCGGACGCCAGCGAGCGTAGACATCGTGCACGCCGTAACCGGCCTTCTCCGAGTAGCCGCTGGCGACGTCGGTCAGGCGTTCGGCGAAGCGGCCGGTCCAGCCGAGATCCAGGCGGTCGGTCGCCTGCAGGTTCAGGCCGGCCACCCAGGTATCGCCCAGGCTGGTGCCGAGGCTCCAGTTGTCGTCGCTCAGCGGCTCGCCGTTGAGTTCGGGGCGGGAGCGGCTGTAGGAGAGCGACGCGCCAAGGCGGTCCCAGTCATAGCCGATGGTGGCGCTGAAGCCCGTGGTTTCGAGCTCGCCGAGATTCTCGAGCACCCCGCTGTAGTCCTTCTGGCCGACCACGTCGTCGATCTCGGTGACGAAGGCCTCGGCGTTCAGGTAGAGGCCGCCCTGGCGGTAGCTCACGCCCAGCTCGTAGTTGTCCGCCACTTCTTCCTTGCGGTCCGGCGAGTGGGTGTAATAGTCGAGCACGAACAGTTCCTTGACCTGGGTGCCGCGAATGGCGCGTGCCCAGCCGCCATACAGGTTGAGCCGCTCGGTGGCATCGAAGCTGAAGCCCAGGTTGGGGCTGAAACCGGATTCGCTGAAGTCCTGGCCGGTCTCCTCCTCGTCGAGTTCGAACCAGTCGTAGCGGGTGCCGGCGTTGAGCGTCAGCCGTTCGGTGGCCTGGAAGCTGTCCTGCAGGTACAGGCCCGTCACGCTGCTGGTTTCCCGGGCGCTGTTGAGCTCGCCCTCGTCATGGCGATGGTCCACGCCATAGGTCAGGGTGTGCGCGCCCAGCCGGGTGGTGTTGCGCAGGTCGCCGCCGTAGCTGTTCAGAGCCCCCAGGTAGGTGCCGTAGGGGCCCTCGATGTGCTCCAGGGAGGCCTCGGTCTCGTAGAGGGTCAGCTCGAGGTCCAGCCAGTCGCTGTCGAGGTCGTCGAAGTGATACTTGCCGGTAACGGTCTCCCGGATCATTTCCTGGTCGAAGACCGGGTTGCGCACGCTGGGCACCCAGTGGGGCCGATGCTTGCGGAAGGCTTCATCCTGGTTGCGCTCGTAGCTTAGGCTGAGCTTCTGATCGTCGGTCAACTGGCCCACCACCTTGGCGAAGCCGGTCAGCACCTCGGTCTCGGTGAAGGGGTGGGTATTGCCGTCGCCGTCCTGGTAGTCATCGTGATCGGTCTTGACCAGCGTGGCCATGGCGCTCCAGTCGTTGTTGACGCGGCCGAAGAGCGATGCGGAGGCCTTGTAGCCCTCTGTATTGCTGAAGTAGCCGGCCTTCAGCAGCCCGCCGACGTCCTCTCCCGGACGCAGCAGGTCGTCCGGGTCCTTGGTGACGAAGCGAATCGAACCTCCCAGGGCGCCAGGACCATCGGTGGCCTCGCCGGCACCGGCGGCGACCTCCACCCGTTTGAGCAGTTCGGGCTCGACCATCAGGCGCCCCTGGTGATGGAAGAGGTATCCCGATTGGGTGGCACCGTCGACGGTCACGTTGAGTAGCGTGTCTTCCAGGCCGCGCACGTAGACCTTCTGGGCCACCGGCGAGCCGCCGCCGCCCACCGCCACATCGGGCAGGCCACTGAAGATATCCTGCAGATCGTCGGCCTGGAAGCGTCTCAGGGTGTCCTCACCCACCATGGAATCGCTGTCCCCGATGCGGTCGGCGGTCACTCTCAAGGTGTCGAGCGTCTGGGGTGAGTCTTGAGCCAGTGCCAGGGGGCTGGTGCCCATCAGGGCGATGGCGAGGCAGAGGGGCGAGCGGGAACAGTATGGTGGATGAGACATGATGGCTCCTGCGTGTGATATGCATTCTCATTTGGAGCGCATTCTTGTCAGCTTTGTCGCGAATTTGAAGCGTTTTTACATTTGTTACGCCTCCACCGGGGTTCGGGTCACCGGGAACCACAGCCTCATGCGCAGCCCGCCTCCCGAAAGGTTCTCGGCGTGGATGCGGCCGCCGACCGCCTCCAGCTGACGGCGTGCCAGCGCCAGGCCCAGGCCATGTCCGTCGGGCTTGTCGTCGCGGGCCTGGGGCGTGCGGTAGAAGGGCTGGAAGATGCGTTCGAGCTGATCGGCCGGCACCCCGGGGCCCTGGTCGTCGACGCTCAGTCGATATCCCCTGGCCTCCTGGTCCAGGCCGATCCGGATGCGGCCATCCTCGGGGGTATAGTGGCAGGCGTTGCGGATCACGTTCTCGATGGCCTGGGCCAGGGCGCGTTGGCTGCTGCCGTGGATCTCCGCCTGGGCGGGCAGATTCGCCTGCAGGCGGTGGCGGGGGTATTCGTAGCGGACGTCGTCGATCACGCTGTCGAGCAGGTCGGTGAGATCGAGGCTGTCCTGATCGAGGGTGGGGTTCTCGTTCTCCAGCCAGGCCAGGGTCAGGGCATCCTCCACGAGGTCGCGCATCAGCCGGCACTCGCGGCGGATGCGCGGCAGCAGTTGCTGGGTGTCGATGCCTTCCTCCACGCAGCTGACCGCCATGTCGATGCGGGTCAGGGGCGTGCGCAATTCGTGGGAGAGGTCGGCGATCAGCCGGCGCTGGGCGATGATCAGCTCGCCGGTGCGCTCGGCCATGCGGTCGAAGGTCTCGGCCAGCGCGGCGAGTTCGTCGTTGCGGCTGCCCAGCAGGTTACGGACCCGGACGCCCAGGTTACCCTCGCTGAACTGACGCGTGGCCTGCTCGAGCTGGCGCAGCGGGTGCATCAGGTGTTGGTAGATCACCAGGCTGAGCACCAGCAGCACGGCCAATGGCAGGGCGATCTTGAGCAGCAGCTTCACCTGGGGCAGGTAGGTGCCGGGGCGCATGCGCTGGGGCAGCAGGACCAGGAAATGGGTATGGCCGTCGGCGAAGGTGGTTTCCATGATGGGGTTGGCGGCGAAGTAGAGATGGATCTTCCACTCCTCGCTGCGGCCCAGGCGAAAGCCGTCGCGAAAGCGCTGGTTGAGCTCGCTGCCGGCCAGGGGCTGGATGTCCGAACGCACCACGGCGGCCCAGGTGTCCTCGCGTTCCTGCAAAGCCTGGAGCCAGTCGGCCAGGGCCTGCTCCTCGCCGGCATCATAGAGGCGCTCCGCGGTCTGCCCCCAGTCCTTGAGGGTCTGCTGGTGGCGTTCGGCGATGAAGCTCATTTGTTGTTCGGTCTCGGCGCCCAGGAAGGTGATCACCCAGACCAGTGCCAGGGTGCCCAGCGCCAGGGTGGCGCACAGTTTCCACAGCAGCCGCCGGTTCACAGGAAACGGTAGCCCTTGCCATGAATCGTCTGCAGGCGGTCCGATGCCATGCCTGCTTCTACCAGCTTGCGTCGCACGCGACTCAGGTGCATGTCGAGGCTGCGGTCGTAGCGGCTGTACTCCCGTTCCAGTACCAACTGATAGAGATAGGGCTTGTTCAGCACCTCGCCCTGGTGAAGCAGCAGCACCCAGAGCAGGCGGAACTGTATCGGCGTCAGGGTAACGGCGGTGTCGTCGTAGCGCACCGCCAGGCTATGGCGTTCCAGCTTGAGGGGACCGATATGCTGTTCGTCGGGATCGGCCCGCTGTTCGGTCGTGCCCAGTGTGCGGCGCAGCAGCGCCTCGATGCGTAGCTGCAGCTCGGTGAAACCGAAGGGTTTGGGTAGGTAGTCGTCGGCGCCGCGTTGGTAGCCGCGGATGCGGGCCTCCTCGGCGCCGCAGGCGGTGAGCATCATCACCGGGGTCTGGCGCGTCTTGCGCAACTGCTGCAGTACCTCGAAGCCGTCCAGCTTGGGCAGCAGCACGTCGAGCAGGATCAGGTCGAAACAGTGGCTCAGGGCCGACATCAACCCGCTTTCCCCTTCGTAGCACTGATGGGTGCGATAGCCCCTGTCCTCGAGCAGTCGTGCGATCTGGCCGTTGAGCATGCGATCGTCCTCGATCACCAGGACATGGGGGCGACGGGAGTCGGCGAGCATGGGGGATTGGCTTTCGTTGCATTTGATACGCGTTATCATATGCAGCCGGTCATGGCCTGACAAGCCGCGCTCCTCGGCAGGCTGGCCGACGCGCGGCACGGGCAGCCCGTCCGGCGTCACAGGGTCGAGGGGAGGGGGACGTGCCCGGCTCGCTTGACAGTAAAGTTCCGCCGCCACACTATAGCGGCCATGAACGCTTTCCCTATGACCATCGCAAAGCAGTGGCGCCTCGACATCTGACGGGGCGGCTTTCGCGTGTCTGAGCAATAGTGCCGCCCGCCGAGGCGGCATTTTTGTATCTGCCGGCTCGCAAGGGGGTGATTCGGGCATTGTGCGTAGAAGTGCGATGATGGAAGTGCTGGACTCAATATAATCAGGAGTTTATGCCCGAAATGATCTTGATGATCGATAATTACGACAGCTTCACTTTCAATATCGTCCAATATCTGGGCGAGCTCGGCGCCGAGGTGGTGACCCATCGCAACGACGCCATCACCCTGGAGCAGATCGAGGCATTGGCACCCAGCCACCTGGTGGTCTCGCCGGGGCCCTGCACGCCTAACGAGGCCGGCATCTCAACGGAAGTGATCCGCCACTTCGCCGGACGCCTGCCAATCCTCGGCATCTGCCTTGGCCATCAGGCTATCGGTCAGGTGTTCGGCGGCGAGGTGCGGCGGGCCCCTGAGGTGATGCACGGCAAGACCTCGCGGATTCGCCATCGGGAGCAGGGCGTGTTCGCCGGCCTTGAGGATCCTCTGGAGGTCACCCGCTATCACTCGCTGGTGGTGGACCGCGACAGCCTGCCGGCGTGTCTGGAAGTCACCGCCTGGACCGATGAGGACGACGTGACGCCGGGGCTGATCATGGGCATGCGTCACCGCGAGCTCGACGTCGAAGGCGTCCAGTTCCATCCCGAATCCATCCTGACACGCCAGGGCCATGAGCTCCTGGCTAACTTTCTCGAGCGTCGCTGAATGCTGCCACTGCCAAAGGAGAAGACGGCCATGCAGATGCGGGAAGCCCTCGGCGCGCTGATGCGCCATGAGAACCTTAGCTTCGACCAGACCCATGCGCTGATGACCACGATCATGACCGGTGAGGCCAGCGATGCTCAGATCGCTGCCTTCCTGATGGGCATGGCGATGAAGGGGGAGTCCGCCGATGAGATCAGCGCCGCCGCCCAGGTGATGCGCGAGCTGATGAAACCAGTGACGCTGAATGCCGAGAACGTGGTCGACATCGTCGGTACCGGCGGCGACGGCGCCAACCTGTTCAATGTGTCCACCGCCTCGAGCTTCGTGGCTGCCGCTGCAGGCGCTCACGTGGCCAAGCACGGCAACCGTGGGGTGTCTTCCTCCTCGGGCAGCGCCGACCTGTTCGCCGTGGCCGGTATCGGCCTCGACCTGGAGGCCGATCAGGTGGCGCGCTGCATCGAGGAAGTGGGCGTCGGCTTCATGTTCGCCCCCAACCACCACCCTGCCATGCGCCATGCGATCACCGCGCGTCGCGAGATGGGCGTGCGCACGCTGTTCAACATTCTCGGGCCGCTGACCAACCCGGCTGGTGCCCGCAATCAGCTGCTCGGCGTCTACGCGCCCGAGCTGGTGCCGCTGATGGCCGAGGTGCTCAAGCGCCTGGGCAGCGAGCACGTGCTGGTAGTGTGCGCTGAGGATGGCCTCGACGAGATCTCGCTGGCCGCGCCGACCCGCGTCGCCGAGCTCAAGGACGGCGCGATCCGCGAGTACACCATCGCCCCCGAAGACTTCGGCATCGCCCGGCACGACCTCGACGCGCTCAAGGTGAAGACCGCCGAGGACAGCCTGCGGCTGGTGGAGCAGGCGTTGACCGGTGAGGGTCCGGCGGCGGACATCGTCGCGCTTAACGCCGGTGCGGCGCTGTATGCCGCCGATGTTGCCGACACGCTCAAGGAGGGCGTGGCGCTGGCGCAGGATGCCCAGGACAGTCAGTTGGCCCGCGAGAAGCTCAAGGAACTGGCCAACTTCACCCGCGTCTTCGCCCAGTAGCCGCCCGACAAGGATTGCCGATATGCCCACAGCTTCCGATACTCCGACCATCCTGACGCGTATCCTGGCCCGCAAGGACGAGGAGGTAGCCGAACGCCGCCGAGCCGTTTCCGAGGCCGAATTGCTTGCCCTGGCCGGCCATCAATCCGCTCCGCGTGGCTTCGTGGCTGCCCTGGACGAACGCATGCGCGACGGGGACCCGGCGGTGATCGCCGAGGTCAAGAAGGCCTCACCCTCCAAAGGCGTGATTCGCGAAGACTTCCGGCCCGGCGAGATCGCCGTCAGCTACGCCGAGGGTGGAGCGGCCTGCCTGTCGGTGCTCACCGACGCCGACTTTTTCCAGGGCCACGAGGACTTCCTGGTCGAGGCTCGCGAGGCCTGCTCGCTGCCGGTGATCCGCAAGGACTTCATCACCCATGGCTATCAGGTCAGCGAGGCACGAGCCATCGGCGCCGACTGTATCCTGCTGATCGCCGCCGCCCTGGACGACGCCCGGCTGGCGGATCTGCATCGTCAGGCCACCGAGCTCGGCATGGACGTGCTGGTCGAGGTCCATGATGCCGCCGAGCTGGAGCGGGCCCTGGCGCTGGACCTTTCGTTGGTCGGCATCAACAACCGCGACCTGCATACCTTCGAGACCCGGCTCGAGACCACCCTGGACCTGCTGCCGCGGATTCCCGCCGGCGTCACCGTGGTCACCGAGTCCGGTATCCACACCCGTGGCGACGTCCTGCGCATGCGCGAGCACGATGTCCACGGATTCCTGGTGGGCGAGGCCTTCATGCGTCGCGAAGCTCCTGGAGAGGCCCTGCGCGAGCTGTTCTTCTAGGTTGGATTCGGATTGACTCAACAAGACGGCGCCCCGGTGATCTATCACCGGGGCGCCGTCTTGTTGAGGGAGTGGCTGGGTCTATGTCATGCCGAGGGAAAGGCGATCTGGGACGAGTGTTTCGGCGAGTCAGCATGGATCAGGCTGATCAGGGTGTCGCCGCGCTTGGGCGAGAGGCCGGTCTCGCCGGTCGCTATCCTGAGGCGTCCGGAGGGACCAATGCACAGCATCGGCAGCCAGCGACCGCCATGGGCCTGACGCAGCGGCTCCATGCGGAACTTCTCGCCGCAGCGCTCGAGGCGAACTTCTCCGCCTTCTCCCACCAGGCGCGATAGCTTGGCATAGGTCACGTCTCGGCCGAACAGCAGCGGCAGGTGACCCAGCGCCTGCCCCTGGGGGCGATTGCCGCGCCGACCTTCGTCCACCGCCAGGCGGAAGACCCGGTCGCGGCCCAGCAGATGCTCGAAGTGCAGCGCCGCCAGGTCATTGAGCTCCCGGTAGGGCGAAAGCGGCAGCAGGTAGCCGATGCCGCTGAGCTCCAGGTGCTGGGCGGCGTGCTCGGAGAGCGGGTCGCCGTAGTAGGTGGTCAGGCCCTCGTTGCGGGCCAGCTGAATGGCGTCCCAACTGCTGTCGGCCAGCACCACGCTAACGCCGGCGTCGCGCAGGGTGCAGGCCAGCTGGCGTGCCACGGCGTTGGCGCCGATGATCAGCACGCCGTTGGGCGAGGGGCGCTGAACGCCCAGCCAGTGGGCAAGCGGGCGCGACAGCAGGCTCTGGCTGACCACGGTGCTGATGATCACCAGGAAGGTGACCGGGACCAGCATCTCGGCGCCGGCCATGCCGGCGTCCTCGAGGCGCAGGGCGAACAGGGAAGCCACGGCGGCGGCCACGATGCCGCGCGGCGAGATGAAGGCCAACAGGGCCTTCTCGCGCCACTCCAGGCCACTGCCCAGGGTGCACAGCCACACCGCCAGCGGCCTGGCGACGCCCACCAGCATGATCAGGAAGACCCAGGCCGGCCAGCCCAGCAGGGCCAGCTGTTCCACGGTGAGGCGGGCGGCGAGCAGCAGGAAGAGTCCCGAGATCAGCAGCACCGAGAGGGTTTCCTTGAACTCGATGATGGGCCTTGTGGGCACGCCGCGCATGTTGGCCATCCACACCCCCATCACCGTCACCGTGAGCAGCCCCGACTCGTGGAACAGCTGGTTGGACACGGTGAACAGCGTCAGCATCAGCATCAGGGTGCCGAAGCTGTGCAACTGGTGGGGTAACCAGTGGTGGCGCAGCATGAGGCCCCAGCAGTAGCCGCCGGCGATGCCCAGGCCAAAGCCGATCAGCGCCGTCTGGCCGAACAACGCCAGGGTATGGGTGGCCGCGGCGCCGCCGGAGCCCAGCGCCACGAACTCGTAGACCAGCACCGCGCCGATGGCGCCCATGGGGTCGATCAGGATGCCTTCCCAGCGCAGGATCTGAGTCAGGTGCTCGCGGGCGCGCAGCGTCTGCAGCATCGGCAGGATCACCGTCGGACCGGTGACCACCAGCAGCGCGCCCAGTACGCTGGCCATCTCCCAGGAGAGATCCAGCAGCAGCCGTGCGGCGATGGTGGCGATGACGCCGGTGATCAACGCTCCCCAGGTCACCAGGCGGCGCACCGTGCGGCCGTGGCCGCCCAGCTCACGGAAGTTCAGCGTCAGGCTGCCCTCGAACAGGATCACCGCCACCGCCAGCGACACCAGCGGGAACAGCAGCTCGCCGAGCAGGGCATCGGGATCGAGTAGCCCGGTAATGGGACCGGCAGTGATGCCGGCCACTAGCAGCATGAGGATCGCCGGCAGTTTCAACTGCCAGGCGATCCATTGGCAGATCAGCGCCATCAGGCCGATCATCGCCAGGTCGAAGCCGGCATGCTCCATGATCGCTCGCTCTTTATGGATGGGATAAAGGGCGCGCAGCCTAGCGTCGCCGGGCCCGACATGCAATCCATCGGCGCGATGCAGGTGGCCTATGTCGTCTCAGCGACGGAACAGCCATAGCAGCAGCGACAGCACGACGCTGATCAGCAGCATGGTCGTGAGAGGGAAATAGAAGGTGGTTTGGCCGCGGCGAATCAGGATATCCCCCGGCAGCTGCCCCAGGGGCAGCCTGCCGAGCCAGGGCCACAGTAGCCCGGCGGCGACCAGCAGCAGGCCGATGACGATCAGCGTGCGTGACATGATGTCTCCTCCGGGCCTGAGTGGAGTTGGGAGCGCCCTCAGCCTGTTCGCCTGAGCGCCTCCAACAGCCCCTGCAGCGGGTGCGGCAGCGCGGCGTCCGAGAGCCGCCTGGCCTGGCTGCGGCAGGAGTAGCCGCTGGCCAGCAGTCGGCCGGCGTTGGCCGGATCCTCGACCTTGGGCTGCCAGGACTGGGCGTAGATGGTCTTCGAGGTCTCGAGGTTGCGCGCCTCGTGACCATAGGTGCCGGACATGCCGCAGCAGCCGCTGGCCACCACCTCGAGCTCGAGGCCGAAGGCGGCGAACAGCCGCTGCCAGGCCTTGGGCGTGCCCGGGGCGTTGGTCTTCTCGGTGCAGTGGGCCAGCAGCTTGTAGCCGGGATCGTCGAGACGGGTGCCTTCCGGCGCCAGCTCGGGCGCGCGTTCTGCCAGCCGCTCACTCAGCCATTCCGGCAGCAGCTGCACCTCGGGCACGGCGTCCACGCCCAGCGCCTTCACGTACTCCTGGCGGTAGGTCAGGGTCATCGCCGGGTCGATGCCGACCAGAGGCACGCCGGCCTCGGCCAGCGTCCGCAGCCGTTCGGCCTGTTTCTCGGCGGTGCGCGCGAAGGCGCCGAGGAAGCCCTGCACGTGCAGCGGCTTGCCGTTGGGCGCGAAGGGGGCGACGAACACCCGCACGTCGAGACGCTCGAGCAGCTCGACCACGTCCATCACCAGTTGGGACTCGAAGTGGCTGGTGAAGGCGTCCTGCACCAGCACCACGCTGTTGGTTTTCTGGGCCTCGGTGAGTCGGCCAAGCGATGTCGGCGTGGCCTCGGGCACGCCCCAGGCGGCGAGCTGCTTGTCGAGGCGCGCCCGGGACAGCCGGGGGCTGTCGACCATGCCCACCGGGCCGGCCAGCAGGCGGCTGATCCAGCGATTGTCCAGGGCGGCGTTGTAGAGCGGCGCGACGCGGGCGAGCGTCGGCACCATGAACTCCAGCCCGCCGATCAGGTAGTCGCGCGGCGGACGCAGGTAGCGGCCGTGGTAGACCTCGAGGAACTGCGAGCGGAAGGTCGGCACGCTGACCTTCACCGGGCACTGGCCGGCGCAGGACTTGCAGGCCAGGCAACCGGCCATGGCGTCATAGACCTGGTGGGAGAAGTCGTCCTCGCCGCGGCGCTTGGCCAGGGTGTTCCTGAGCTTGCGGGGGAAGGCCTTGAGCGCGCCCCAGGCGCCACCGCTTCTAGCGTCGCGCGAGGCCTCGAGCACGTCGACGCCGGCCTCGCCCTGCAGGCGCAGCCATTCGCGCATCAGGCTGGCGCGGCCCTTGGGCGAGTGGATGCGCTGGCGGGTGGCCTTCCACGACGGGCACATGGTGTCGTCGGGATCGTAGTTGTAGCAGGCGCCGTTGCCGTTGCAGTAGACGGCGTCGCCGTGGGCCTGCCAGACCCGCTCATCGATCCGGCGGTCCAGCTGACCGCGGGTCGGCACGCCGTCGATGGCCAGCAGCCCCGGGTCGACCCACTTCACGGCCTGTTCGTCGTCGTGCTCGGCTTCGGACGTCTCGCTCTCTGCCGAGGGCGCCCTACCCGCGTCGTCGGGCGGGGGAAATGAAGAGCAAGGCGTGGCGATCTTGCCCGGATTCAACTGGTTATGCGGGTCGAAGGCGCCCTTGAGCCGCTGCAGGCTCGGGTAGAGCGGGCCGAAGAAGGCCGGGGCGTACTCCGAGCGCACGCCCTTGCCGTGCTCGCCCCACAAGAGGCCGCCGTACTTCTGCGTCAGCGCGGCGACCTCGTCGGAGATCTCGCGGATCATCGCTTCCTGGGCCGGGTCCTTCATGTCCAGCGCCGGGCGCACGTGGAGCACCCCGGCGTCGACGTGGCCGAACATGCCGTAGGCCAGGCCGCGGGCATCGAGCAGGGCGCGGAACTCGGCGATGTAGTCGGCCAGCTGCTCCGGCGGCACCGCGGTGTCCTCGACGAAGGGCAGCGGGCGCTGCTCGCCCTGGACGTTGCCGAGCAGGCCCACGGCGCGCTTGCGCATGCCGTAGACCCGGGTGATGGCCTCGCGGCCCACGGCCTGGGTGTAGCCTAGCCGGGTGACGCTGTCGTCCTTTGCGAGATGTTCACAGAAGGCCGCGACCCGCTCGCTCAGGCGCTCGGGGTCGTCGTCGTTGAATTCGACCAGGTTGATGCCGTGGGTCGGCGTGTCGCCGGTGTCAGGGAAGAACTCGCCGACGCTGTCCCACACGAAGTCCTGCTGGGCCAGGCCGAGTACCTTGTCGTCCACGGTTTCGATGGAGGTGGGTGAGGCAGAGCTTGCCATCAGCGCCTTGGCGTCGCGCAGGGCGTCCATGAAGCCGGCGTAGCGCACGTTGACCAGGGTCGAGTGCTGGGGGATCGGCAGCACGTTGAGCACCGCCTCGCTGGTGAAGGCCAGCGAGCCCTCGGCGCCGCACAGCACGCTGTTGAGGTCGAAGCGGCCGTCCTCGGTGCGCAGATGGGCGAGATCGTAGCCGGTCAGGCAGCGGTTGAGCGGCGGGAAGGTTTCGCGGATGCGCTGGCGCTCGGTGTCGATGATCTCGCGGGCCATGCGATGCACCCGGCCCACGGCGTCGTCGCGCTGGCACAGCGCCTCGAGCTCATCTTCGTCCACCGGGCGGGTGACCAGGCGCTCGCCGCCGAGCAGCACGCTGTCGAGTTCGAGCACGTGGTCGCGGGTCTTGCCGTACTCGCAGCTGCCCTGGCCGCTGGCGTCGGTGGCGATCATGCCGCCGATGGTGGCGCGGTTGGAGGTCGAGAGCTCCGGGGCGAAGAACAGCCCGTGGGGCTTGAGCGCGGCGTTCAACTGGTCCTTGACCACGCCGGCCTGGACGCGCACCCGGCGGGCCTCGACGTCGATGTCGAGGATGGCGGTCATGTGCTTGGAGACGTCGACCACCAGGCCGTCGGTCAGCGACTGGCCGTTGGTGCCGGTGCCGCCGCCGCGCGGGGCCAGCGCCACCCGGCGGAACTCCTCGCGGGCGGCGAGCCGGGCCAGGCGCTCGAGGTCGTCGGTGTTCCTGGGGTAGATCACCGCCTGGGGCAGGCGCTGGTAGATCGAGTTGTCGGTGGCCAGCACCGTGCGGTTGGCGTAGTCCGGGGCGATCTCGCCCTCGAAGCCGGCGTCTTGCAGGGCCTCGAGGAAGTGCAGGTAGGGGGCGTCGGCGCGGTCGGAGGCGTCAAGGCGCCCGGGGTCCAGTCTGGCGATCATGTCGTTTTTCGGTCGCTGTCGCTGCCGCGTGGGGCAGGGGGAGAAGGAAGCCCTACTGTACCGCGACAGGCCGCAACACGCATCCTGGCGCGTGGCGCCGGGGCGGGCTTTTGCCTACAATGGCCGCCTTGCGTTTGTTGATTTCACCGACTGCGACGGACCGGATTCCATGCTCGATCCCAAACTGCTGCGCGGCGACCTCGAGATGGTCGCCCAACGACTGGCCACCCGGGGCTTCGCCCTCGACACCGCTCGTCTCGCCGACCTCGAATCCCGGCGCCGGGAGCTTCAGGCCGAGACCGAGCGCCTGCAGAGCGAGCGCAACACCCGGTCCAAGGCGATCGGCAAGGCCAAGGCCGCCGGCGAGGACATCCAGCCGCTGCTCGACGAGGTCAGCGACTTGGGCGAGCGCCTGGACGCTGCCAAGTCGCGCCTGGCCGAGCTGCAGGCCGAATGGGACGACCTGATCAGCGGCCTGCCGAACCTGCCTCACGAGAGCGTGCCTCAGGGCGAGAGCGAGGACGACAACGTCGAGCTGCATCGCTGGGGCACGCCTCGCACCTTCGACTTCGACGTCCGCGACCACGTCGATCTGGGTGCGCAGACCGGCCAACTCGACTTCGACCTGGCCGCCAAGCTGACCGGCGCCCGCTTCGCGGTGATGCGCGGCACCATCGCCCGGCTGCACCGTGCGCTGACCCAGTTCATGCTCGACAAGCAGACTCTCGAGCACGGCTACGAGGAGTGTTACGTCCCCTACATGGTCAACGACGACTCGCTGTACGGGACCGGCCAGCTGCCCAAGTTCGGCGAGGACCTGTTCCGCCTGGAGGACGAGCGCGGCTATCGTCTGATCCCCACCGCCGAGGTGCCGCTGACCAACTTCGCCCGCGGCGAGATCCTCGAGCACAGGCAGCTGCCGATGCGCCTCACCGCGCATACGCCATGCTTCCGCAGTGAGGCTGGCTCTCACGGGCGTGACACCCGGGGCATGATTCGTCAGCACCAGTTCGACAAGGTCGAGATGGTGCAACTGGTCGATCCCGAGACCAGCTACGATGCGCTGGAGGAGATGCGTGGCCACGCCGAGGCGATCCTCCAGGCGCTCGACCTGCCTTACCGTGTGGTCACCCTGTGCAGCGGCGACATGGGCTTCGGTGCCGCCAAGACCTACGACCTGGAGGTCTGGCTGCCGAGCCAGGAGACCTACCGCGAGATCTCCTCGGTCTCTAACTGCGAAGATTTCCAGGCGCGCCGGATGCAGGCCCGCTTCCGTCACCCTGACGAGAAGAAGCCGCGGCTGCTGCACACCCTCAACGGTTCCGGCCTGGCCGTGGGGCGCTGCCTGATCGCGGTGATGGAGAACCACCAGAACGCCGACGGCTCGATCACTGTGCCTGAGGCGCTGCGGCCATATCTGGGCGGGGTCGAAATCGTTAACGCTTGACCGGACTGCGCCCGCAAGCGCGCGACGGTGTCGCTCGAAGAGGGAAGAGCGGCGCTACGCGCCTGGAAGCTGGAAGAAAAACAACCCCGCCGGTGCTGCCGGTGGGGTTGCGTCGTCAAGGAGCAGCGATAGGCGGCTCTTCACTCTTCACTCTTCAGGCCCTCGATTTCCCAACCGACGCTGACAGTGGCGTCGATGGAGAGGGTGCCGGGGCGGTACTCGGTGGCGCCGCCGCTTTCCCGGGCGTCGGCGCTCATGGCCATCATCCGCGGTTGGAACACCGGCGCCTGGTTCTCGCTGACCGACAGCACGTCGCCCAGTGCGACGTCCAGGCTCGCGGCCATCAGCTCGGCCTTGTGTTTCGCGCGCTGCAGGGCCTGGCTCAGGGCCTCGTCGGTGGCCGTGTCGCGGTCAGCGAGGTCGTAGGTGACGCCGTCCAGGGCGTCGACGCCGGCTCCGGTCAGCGCATCGAGAACCGTCGGCAGGCGGTCGAGGTCGTTGAGCTCGACTTCGAAGGGGCGCTCGAGTCGGGTTCGCACCAGCGGCGTCGGCTCATCGTTCTTGCCGCTTCGGTCGTGGAGGATCTCGGGCTGGACTCGCAGCGAACCGGCCCGGATGGCGTCGCGTTCCAGGCCGGCCGACTCCATGGCCTGGATCAGGCTGGCGGCCCGCTCCTCCAGGCGACCGCGGGCTTCGGCCAGTGCTTCGGCATCGCCGCCGCTGGCGTCGCGTTGGGCGATGGCGGGAGTGCGTTCCCAGAGCCGTGCGCTGAGCGTGGCCTGGTCGGGTACCACTTCGAGCTCGGCATGGGCCTGGACGTCCAGGCGGTGCGGTGGGGGAGAGGTCTCGGCGGCGGCGGCAAGGGGCAGACTGGCGAGCAGCAGGGCGAACAGGCTGCCGGGCAGCCGGGGGCTGAGTCGATCAAGGGGCATGGCGCTTTCCTTTTCGCGATGGATACGCCCGCTTGGAACGGGTCCGGCGTGCAAGGTTCCCTGGCGTGGCCGATTGCACGAAGCTTGCATGGTGAACCGGCGCCTGGCGCGTTGTACCAGAGGCCGCCAGGCTGCATGATGACGGTCCTTGCATCGGCGGAGTGGGCGGCATGGCGCGACCCGAAGACGACACCCAGAGCAGCATCCCTCTCAACCTGACGCTGGCCCTGGCCGCCTTGGTGGTGATCATCGCCGGGATGCGGGTCGGCTCCAGCCTGCTGGTGCCGCTGCTGCTGTCGCTGTTCATCGCCGTGGTCTGTACCGCGCCGGTGCATTGGCTGCACCGCCTGGGGGTCGGCCTGCGACTGTCGGTGTGGCTGACCCTGGTGGTGATCGGCGGACTACTGTCGCTGCTGGGCGTGTTGCTGGTCAACAGCTTCGGCACCTTCGTCGATGCCCTGCCGGGCATCGAGGAGAAGCTCTATCAGTACTACCTGGGCCTGCTCGACGGCCTCGCCAGCCTGGGGCTTGCCATCGATACCGAGCGCCTGGCCGAACTGCTCGACGCCGAGCAATTCGGCGGCTGGATTCCGGCGCTGATCGGCCAGGTCGGCAATCTGATGATGCAGAGCGTGATGGTGGCGCTGCTGGTCATGTTCCTGCTGTTCGAGACGCTGAACTTTCGCGACAAGATTTCCCGGGCGCTGGTCAATCCGGCGCCCAGCCTGCGTCGCTTCAGCGAGTTCAGCCTGACGCTGAAGCGCTACCTGGCGGTGAAGACGGTGATCAGCCTGGCCACCGGTGCGCTGATCTGGCTGGCCTGCAAGCTGGTCGGGGTCGAGTTTCCGCTGCTGTGGGCGGTATTGGCCTTCGCTCTCAACTATATCCCCAACATCGGCTCGGCCATCGCCGCGGTGCCGCCGGTGATGCTGCTGCTGGTGTCGCCGGAAGGCGGGCTGTTCAAGGCGGTGGTGCTCAGTGGCGCCTACCTGGGAGTGAACTTCGTGCTCGGCAACCTGGTTGAGCCGCGCGTCATGGGGAGGGCGTTGGGGCTCTCCACTTTCGTCGCCTTCCTGTCGCTGGTGGTGTGGGGCTGGATCTTCGGCGTGGTAGGCATGCTGCTGTCGGTGGTGCTGACCATGACGCTGAAGATCGCCCTGGACAGCCATCCCCAGACACGCTGGATCGCCCATTTGCTGGGGCCGGGCACGGCGCCTATCGCGACCGCCGACCAGCCGCCTTCCGAGCGTCGCGAGGAGGAGGTCGACTGACCTAAAACGACGACGCCCCGGTGAATCACCGGGGCGTCGTGGAGTCGTCGGCCGTCGATCAGGCGTTCTGATCGATGAACTGCGTCAGCTGTGACTTGGACTGGGCGCCGACCAGAGAGGCGACCTTGGCGCCTGACTTGAACAGCATCACGGTGGGAACGCCGCGCACGCCCTGTTCGGCGGCGATTTCCGGGGCGTCATCCACATTGATGCTGACGATCTTGAGGTTGCCTTCGCGTTCCTCGGCGACCTCGTCGACCACCGGTGCCATGACCTTGCAGGGGCCGCACCAGGGGGCCCAGAACTTCAGCAGCACCGGCGTATCGGCGTTGAGGACTTCCTGCTCGAAGTTGGCATTGGTGACATCGACGTTGTTGGCCATGGGATTCTCCAGTTACTGCGGTGCGCATCTTGCGCGGATGGTCGTACATGCCGTCATGCATGCTTGGTCGCTCGATGTTAGCGGTCGGTTAGGATGCTGGCAAATCCCGTGCCGGGGAATGCCGTCTTCCGTGGGGGAGTGTGTCGCCTGAATTGCTATGCTATAAAGTAATTATGGATGATATTTTTATTTCACAATGGTCTTTTGACAGTGCGACAGTCGGCAGGGAGGGGCGACTATGAAGCTCCAGCAGTTGAGGTATATCTGGGAAGTCTCGCGACACAACCTCAATGTCTCGGCCACCGCCCAGAGCCTCTACACGTCCCAGCCGGGTATCTCCAAGCAGATTCGTCTGCTCGAAGACGAACTGGGGGTGGAGATCTTCGCTCGCAGCGGCAAGCACTTGACCCGTGTGACGCCGGCCGGCCAGGCGATCATCGACCTGGCCGGCCAGGTGCTGCGCCTCACCGAGAATATCAAGCACGTCGCCCAGGAGCATAGCGACGAGCGCCGCGGTAGTCTGTCCATCGCCACCACCCATACCCAGGCGCGCTATGCGCTGCCGCCGGTGATTCGCGAGTTTACCCGCACGTATCCCGACGTCGCCCTGCACATGCAGCAAGGCACGCCCAAGCAGATCGCCCAGATGGTCAGCGAGGGCCAGGCGGATTTCGCCATCTGCACCGAGTCCCTGGAGCTGTTCAACGACCTGGTGTTGCTGCCGTGCTACCGCTGGAATCGCTGCGTTCTGGTGCCCCAGGGGCACCCCCTGGCCGCGCTGGAGTCGTTGACGCTGGAGGCCCTGGCCGAGTATCCGCTGGTGACCTACGTATTCGGCTTCACCGGCCGCTCTCAGCTCGACGATGCCTTCCGTGGCAGGGGGCTCACGCCCAACGTGGTGCTGACGGCCGCCGACGCCGACGTCATCAAGACCTACGTGCGCCTCGGCATGGGCGTGGGAATCGTCGCCCACATGGCGGTGGATCCGGAGCTGGATACCGACCTGGTGGCGCTGGATGCCGGACACCTGTTCGAGAGTTCCACCACCAAGATCGCCATCCGGCGAGGCACCTTCATGCGCAGCTTCATGTACGATTTTCTGCAGGGGTTCGCCGGCCATCTGGAGCGTGACCTGGTGGATGCCGCCCTGGCCGCAGGGCCGCGGCACGAGCAGGCGCTGTTCGAAGACATCGAACTGCCGATGCGCTGACCCGCGGACCCTTTAGCGCGACACCATTCCGTCACAACGCCAGCACCCGTCCGGATGGACGGGTGCTGGCGTTCAGGGGCGTTGTCGACTCAGTGCTGCAGGTGCAGGCCGCACTCGCGCTTCTCTTCCACCTTGGTGGGGTCGAAGTAGTCGAACTCGTTGGGCAGCCCGTGAGCCTGCAGGTATTGGTACATGTCGCGGGCGCTCCAGTGCAGCAGCGGGGCGACCTTCAGCAGGCCGTCGGCATTCAGGCTGACCGGGTCCATCTTGGCGCGTTCCGGGGTGTCCTCGGCGCGCAGCGCGGTGAACCAGACATCCGGCGCCATCTCGCTCAGGGCGCGATTGAAGGGCTCGAGCTTGACCTCCTCGGTGAAGGCGGCGTGGCGCGGATCGTCGATGCCCGGCATGGGGCCCTCGACGGCCTCGCGATGGGCTCGGGTCCGGCGCGGGATGTAGCTGACCAGGTGGAGGCCGAGCTGCTTCACCACGGCATCGGCGAAGCGATAGGTGGCCTCGGTGTTGTAGCCGTGATCCATCCACACCACCGGAATGTCCGGACGCACCCGGCTGACCATGTGCAGGATCACCGCCTCGAAGGGGCGGAAGTTGGTGGTCACGATCGGCCGGCTGCCCTGTTCCAGGGCCCAGCGAACCAGGGCCTCGGGGTCCTGGCCCAGGTCGCGATTGATGACGTCGAGTTGCGGCTCCATGAGCGCCTCCCAGAAGAATGATGTTCTCGATGAGGCTACCCTAGCAGAGCCGCCATGAGCGGCCCCAATACCGATTGCTTGGGTGTTTATTCCGCTAAGGATTAAAAGCGCATTTTTGTTATTCCATGGCGGATTATTCGAGCGCGTAACCGCGGGGCAAGCGAACCGAGGTCAGTCGGGATCGCTCAGCGCCGCCATCAGGTGGCGGATCTTGTCCAGGGTCTCGGTGTATTCCGCCTCGCCCTCGGAATCCGCCACCAGGCCGCCGCCGCCCCACAGGTGCAGCCGGCCGCGGTCGGCCACGGCGGTGCGGATGGCGATGGAGGTATCCATGTGACCGCGTACGTCGACGTAGCCGAGGCTGCCGCAGTAGGCGCTGCGCGCCGAGGGTTCCAGCTCGTCGATGATCTGCATGGCACGCACCTTGGGTGCGCCGGTGATCGAGCCTCCGGGGAAGGCGGCGGCCAGCAGCGCCAGCGGCGAGTGCTGCTCGCCCAGCTCGCCGGTCACCACGCTGACCAGGTGATGGACGTTGGCGTAGCTCTCCAGACCGCACAGCTGTGGCACTCGCACCGTGCCGGGGCGACACACCCGGCCGAGGTCGTTGCGCAGCAGGTCGACGATCATCACGTTCTCGGCGCGGTCCTTGACGCTCGCCGAGAGCTCCTCGGCCAGCCGATGGTCCTCTTCCGGCGTGGCTCCGCGGGGCCGGGTGCCCTTGATCGGCCGGGTTTCGACCCGGCCCTCGGCGCAGTGCAGGAAGCGCTCCGGCGACATCGACAGGATGGCCCGATCCCCCCAGGCCAAAAACCCTGAGAAGGGCGTGGGGGTGGCGCGGCGCAGGCGGCGGTAGGCCGTCCACAGGTCGCCTTCGTAGGGCGCGCTGAAGCGCTGGGCCAGGTTGATCTGGTAGCAGTCGCCGGCGCGGATGTAGCGTTGCACGGCGTCGAAGCGTGCCAGGTAATCGTCGCGGCTCATCTCCGCCGCGAAGTCGTCGGTCAGGCGGAAGTCCTCGTCGGTGTCTCCATCGTCTTCGTCAGTGGAGGCCTCCAGCCAGCTCAGCACCTGGGCACGACGCTCCGGGCTGGCCACCAGCCAGGCTTCCCGGCGCTCATGATCCAGGATCAGTGCCCAGTCATAGAGGCCGACCCGGGCCGCCGGCAGGCCGGCCGCGGGCCTCGCCCGGCCGGGGATCGGCTCCAGGCAGCGGCCGAGGTCGTAGCTCCAGTAGCCGATCAGGCCGCCAAGGAAGGGCAGGTCGCTGTCGGGCACGTCGCGCGACAGGCGCTCGAGCAGCGCCTGCTGCGCGGCGAAGGGAGGGATATCCGCGGGCAGGGCATCATCGCCGTGACAGCGGCCCGCGGCGTCGATTTCCAGCACGCTCAGTGGATCACTGGAGAGGATATCGTAGCGACCGCCCGGGGCGGCCGGCCGGCCGCTGTCGAGCAACACGGCGTCCGGGCGTCGGCGCAGGGCGGTGAAAGCTGCCAGGGGAGAGTCCCGATAGGGCAGGGGGGTGATCTCGAGTGGTGATGTCATCGATAGCGTTTCCCTCAACAGGCGGCACATTCTAGGCCCCATGGCAGGCTTTGTCCCGTCGCCTCGACGCCTGGCGACGACGCCTCGTCAACGCAGCCGCGATCGAGGCGGTGTTTGACCTACCAATCGCTTGGTTGTTTACAACCAAAGGGGAATAAATGCGATCATGTGCCGTATTGACCCTTTGAGCGCCACTGGCTACAGTGCCTAAACCACTTAATTGTCGACAATCACCATGACCAACGCCCTGACCCCAACGGCCAACGCCCCCGAAGTCCGCACCCTGGCGGAGCGGGTCTTCCAGCAGCTGCAGGACGCCATCGTGCGCGGCGAGCTGGCGCCCGGCAGCAAGATCACCGAGCCCGGCCTGTCGCGCACCTATGGCATCTCGCGGGGGCCGCTGCGCGAGGCAATGCGACGCCTCGAGGCGCATCGCCTGATCGAGAGGGTGCCCCACGTGGGCGCGCGGGTGGTGAAGCTGTCGATCAAGGAACTGCTCGAGCTGTTCGACGTCCGCGAGGCCCTGGAGAGCATGGCGGCGCGGATTGCCGCCGAGCACATGACCGCCGAGGAGATCGCCGGGTTACGCGAGGTGCTGGCGCTCCACGAGCGGCAGAGCGACCTGAGCCGCGGCGAGGCCTACTACCAGCGCGAGGGCGACCTGGACTTCCACTACCGCATCGTCCAGGGCAGCCACAACAAGATGTTGATGGGCATGCTGTGTGACGACCTCTACTACCTGGTGCGGCTGTATCGCACCCAGTTCAGCGCCAGCGGTTCGCGTCCTCAGCGGGCCTTCGTCGAGCACCATCGCATCGTCGATGCCATCGAGGCTGGCGACGCCGAGCTCGCCGAGCTGCTGATGCGGCGTCACGTCAGCGCCTCGCGGGAGAACGTCGTCGAGCGCTACGCGGCCGTCCTCGACCAGGAACCGGCGACGTCCCCATGACGGGCCCCGCCACCACAGACCGGAGAATTCCATGACTCAAGCGACCCCCGGCGCCCGCTTTCGTGCCGCCCTCGAGGCCCACCGGCCGCTGCCGATCGTCGGCACGATCAATGCCTACACCGCGATGATGGCCGAGCGCGTCGGCCATCCGGCGATCTACCTGTCCGGCGGCGGCGTGGCCAACGCCTCCTTCGGCCTGCCGGATCTGGGCATGACCACCATGAACGATGTGGTCGAGGACGCTCATCGCATCTGCGGCGCCACCGACCTGCCGCTGCTGGTGGACATCGACACCGGCTGGGGCGGCGCCTTCAATATCGCGCGCACGGTGAAGGAGATGCAGCGCGCCGGGGTAGCGGCCGTGCACCTGGAGGACCAGGTGGCCCAGAAGCGCTGCGGTCATCGGCCGAACAAGGCGATCGTTTCCCAGCAGGAGATGGTCGATCGCATCAAGGCCGCCGCCGACGCACGCGTCGATCCGGATTTCTATCTGATCGCCCGCACCGACGCCTTCCAGAAGGAGGGGCTGGAGGCCGCCATCGAGCGCGCCAACGCTTGCCTGGAAGCCGGTGCCGACGCCATCTTCGCCGAGGCCGTGCATACCCTGGACGACTACCGCGCCTTCTGTGATCGCCTGGACGCGCCGATACTCGCCAACATCACCGAGTTCGGCGCCACCCCGCTGTTCACCCAGCAGGAACTCGCCGAGGTCGGCTGTCGCATGGTGCTCTACCCGCTGTCCGCGTTCCGTGCCATGAACGCTGCGGCACTGAAGGTCTATCAGAGCATCCACGACCAGGGCCACCAGCGTGACGTGGTCGAGCTGATGCAGACCCGCGAGGAGCTCTACGATTTCCTCAACTATCACGACTTCGAGCGCAAGCTCGATGCGCTCTTTGCCGACAAGGGCGAGGACGCATAAGCGCGTCCCGAACCGCATTCCAACAACAACACCAAGCCAAGCTCACGCAGAATAAGGAGAGACACCATGGCAGATAAACCGATCGGCGGCGCCGGCCTGCGCGGCCAGAGCGCCGGCTCCACCGCCCTGTGCACCGTCGGCAAAAGCGGTGCCGGCCTGACCTATCGTGGCTTCGACATCGCCGAACTGGCCGACAAGGCACGCTTCGAGGAGGTGGCCTATCTGCTGCTCAAGGGAAAGCTGCCGAACCGGGCCGAGCTCGACGCCTACGTCACCAAGCTCAAAGGCCTGCGCGGCCTGCCGCCGGCGCTGAAGACCGTGCTCGAGCAGATTCCGGCCGACGCCCACCCCATGGATGTGATGCGCACCGGTGCCTCGATGCTCGGCAACCTCGAGACCGAGGAGAGCTTCGATCAGCAGCAGGATGTCTCTGACCGACTGCTGGCGGCGCTGCCCTCGATCATCTGCTATTGGTATCGCTACAGCCACGACGGCGTGCGCATCGGTACCGAGACCGATGACGACTCGGTGGGCGGCCATTTCCTGCACCTGCTACGCGGCGCGCCGGCCTCCGAGCTGCACGCCCGGGTGATGAACGTCTCGCTGATTCTCTACGCCGAGCACGAGTTCAACGCCTCGACCTTCACCGCCAGGGTCTGCGCTTCGACGCTCTCCGACATGCATTCCTGCGTGACCGGCGCCATCGGCTCGCTGCGCGGTCCGCTGCACGGCGGCGCCAACGAAGCCGCCATGGCGATGATCGAGAACTGGCAGTCCCCCGAGGAGGCCGAGCGCGAGATCCTCGGCATGCTCGAGCGGAAAGACAAGATCATGGGCTTCGGGCATGCCATCTACCGCGAGTCCGACCCGCGCAACGCCATCATCAAGAAGTGGTCCAAGCAGCTGTCCGAGGATGTGGGCGACAGCGTGCTCTATCCGGTCTCCGAGCGCGTCGAGGCAGTGATGTGGCGCGAGAAGAAGCTGTTCTGCAACGCCGACTTCTTCCACGCCAGCGCCTATCACTTCATGGATATTCCCACCAAGCTGTTCACCCCGATCTTCGTCTGCTCGAGGGTCACCGGCTGGTGCGCCCACGTCTTCGAGCAGCGCGAGAACAACCGCATCATCCGCCCGAGCGCCGACTACACCGGGCCGGAGCACAGCGAGTGGGTGCCGCTGGAAGAGCGCGACTGACTCAACTCTTGACCGAGTGACGCCGGGGGCAAGGCGCAGCGAGGGTCCTACGCCAGGGATGAGGCGGAAAACGAAGAACATCCAGTGAATGTTCTTCCCGCCGAACGGGTCGGCCATGGATGGCCGGCCCAGGACCTGCAAGCGGTGCAGGATGCTAAAGCGCCGCAGGGCAAAGGTAGCACCCAGGGATGGGTTCACAGCGCCCTCGCGAAGGCTTGTCGACGGCCAGTACTCCTGGAACCACGGCTGGATCACCTCCGCCGTTGCCTCTTTCCATTTCCACGACCCGATCCGAGGGTGGCCACGCCATGAATACCGATTACCGCAAGCCCCTGCCCGGCACCGGGCTGGACTACTTCGATACCCGCGAGGCGGTCGAGGCGCTGCGCCCCGGCGCCTACGACATCCTGACCTACACCGCCCGGGTGCTGGCCGAGCAACTGGTGCGTCGCTGCGAGCCGGGCCTGCGCGACGCCGCCCTCGAGCAGATCATCGACGGCAAGCGCGACCTGGACTTCCCCTGGTACCCGGCCCGGGTGGTCTGTCATGACATCCTCGGCCAGACGGCACTCGTCGACCTGGCCGGCCTGCGCGATGCCATCGCCGAGCGCGGCGGCGATCCGGCCAAGGTCAATCCGGTGGTGCCGACTCAACTGATCGTCGACCACTCCCTGGCCGTGGAGCACGCCGGCTTCGAGCAGGACGCCTTCGAGCAGAACCGGGCGGTGGAAGATCGTCGCAACGAGGACCGTTTCCACTTCATCGACTGGACGCGCACCGCCTTCGAGAATGTCGACGTGATTCCCGCCGGCAACGGCATCATGCACCAGATCAACCTGGAGAAGATGTCGCCGGTGGTTCAGGCCCGCGACGGTGTGGCATTTCCCGATACCTGCGTGGGCACCGACAGCCACACTCCGCATATCGACAGCCTGGGGGTGATCGCCATCGGCGTCGGCGGCCTCGAGGCTGAGACCGTGATGCTGGGCCGCCCCTCCATGATGCGCCTGCCCGACATCGTCGGCGTCCAGCTGACCGGCAGGCGCAAGCCCGGCATCACCGCCACCGATATCGTGCTGGCGATCACCGAGTTCCTGCGCCAGGAGCGGGTGGTGGGGGCTTATCTGGAGTTCTTCGGTGAGGGCGCGGCTAGCCTGACCATCGGCGACCGCGCCACCATCTCCAACATGACGCCGGAGTACGGGGCCTCGGCGGGGATGTTCTACATCGACGACCAGACCCTCGACTACCTCCGGCTGACCGGCCGCGAGCCGGAGCAGGTGGCGCTGGTCGAGCAGTACGCGAAGACCGTTGGTCTGTGGGCCGATGACCTGGCCGGCGCCGAGTATGCCCGGGTGCTGGAGTTCGATCTTTCCACCGTGGAGCGCAACCTGGCTGGCCCGTCCAACCCCCATCGTCGGCTGCCGACCCGTGCACTGCACGAGCGCGGCATTGCTATCGATCATGACAAGGCGCTGGTAGAGGAGAGCGAGGGGCGGATGCCCGACGGTGCGGTGATCATCGCCGCCATCACCAGCTGCACCAACACCTCCAATCCGCGCAACGTGGTGGCCGCCGGCCTGCTGGCCAGGAAGGCCAATGCGCTGGGCCTCGTGCGCAAGCCCTGGGTGAAGTCCTCCTTTGCGCCGGGATCGAAGGTCGCGCGCCTCTACCTGGAGGAGGCCGGCCTGCTGCCGGAGTTGGAGAAGCTCGGCTTCGGCATCGTCGCCTACGCCTGCACCACCTGTAATGGCATGTCCGGCGCCCTGGACCCGAAGATCCAGCAGGAGATCATTGATCGCGACCTCTATAGCACGGCCGTGCTGTCCGGCAACCGCAACTTCGATGGTCGCATCCACCCCTATGCCAAGCAGGCCTTCCTGGCCTCTCCGCCGCTGGTGGTGGCCTACGCCATCGCCGGCACTGTGCGCTTCGACATCGAGCAGGACGCGCTGGGCTTTGATCCCGACGGCAAGCCGGTCACCCTCAAGGACCTGTGGCCTACGGACGAGGAGATCGACACCATCGTCGGCGAGTACGTCAAGCCGGAGCAGTTCCGGGAGGTCTATATCCCGATGTTCGATCTCGATGCCGTGGAACCCGCCGAGAGTCCGCTCTACGACTGGCGGGCGCAGAGTACCTATATCCGCCGACCGCCTTACTGGGAGGGCACCATGGCGGCCGAGCGCGGGCTCAGGGGCATGCGGCCGCTGGCGATCCTGCCGGACAACATCACCACCGATCATCTGTCGCCATCCAACGCCATCATGGCCGACAGCGCCGCCGGCGAGTACCTGGCGAAGATGGGCCTGCCGGAGGAGGACTTCAACTCCTACGCCACCCATCGCGGCGACCACCTGACCGCCCAGCGTGCGACCCTGGCCAACCCCAAGCTGTTCAACGAGATGGTGCGCAATGAAAGCGGCGAAGTGATCCAGGGCTCACTGGCGCGGATCGAGCCGGAAGGAAAGGTCACCCGCATGTGGGAGGCCATCGAGACTTATATGGAACGTCGCCAGCCGTTGATCATCATCGCCGGGGCCGACTACGGCCAGGGGTCGTCGCGGGACTGGGCTGCCAAGGGCGTGGCGCTGGCCGGCGTCGAGGCGATCGTCGCCGAGGGCTTCGAGCGCATCCACCGTACCAATCTGATCGGCATGGGCGTCATGCCGCTGCAGTTCGAGCCCGGCACGACCCGACATACGCTGGCGCTCGACGGCACCGAGACCTACGACGTGGAGGGCGCGCCGGCGCCGGGCGCGACGCTGACGCTGGTGATTCACCGCTCTGCTGGCGGGAGCGCGAGTGAGAGCGAGCGCGTGCCGGTGATCTGTCGCCTGGATACCGCGGAGGAGGTCTCTATCTATCAGGCGGGTGGGGTGCTGCAGCGCTTCGCCGAGGACTTCCTGCAAGGAAAGGACAGTGAGGAGGCGACCAGCGCATGAGCCAGATTCGCATTCCCGCCACCTATATGCGCGGCGGCACCAGCAAGGGCGTGTTCTTCCGCCTCGACGACTTGCCCGAGGCCGCCCGTGAGCCGGGCCCGGCCCGCGATGCCCTGCTGCTGAGGGTGATCGGCAGCCCCGACCCCTACGCCAAGCAGATCGACGGCATGGGCGGCGCCACCTCGAGCACCAGCAAGACGGTGATCCTGTCGAAGAGCCAGAGCCCGGACCACGACGTCGACTACCTGTTCGGTCAGGTCTCCATCGACACGCCCTTCGTCGACTGGAGCGGCAACTGCGGCAATCTCTCGGCCGCGGTGGGGCCCTTTGCCATCAGCAACGGCCTGGTCGAGGCCGAACGCCTCCCCGACAACGGCGTCGTCGAGGTCCGCATCTGGCAGGCCAATATCGGCAAGACCATCGTCGCTCATGTGCCGATCACCGACGGTGAGGTCCAGGAAACCGGCGACTTCGAACTCGACGGCGTGACCTTCCCGGCCGCCGAGGTGGCGGTGGACTTCATGGACCCCGCGGACGGGGAGGGCGCCATGTTTCCTACCGGTCAGGTGGTCGACGAGCTCGAGGTGCCCGGCATCGGCCCGCTGCGGGCGACGCTGATCGATGCCGGCATCCCGACGGTGTTCGTCGAGGCCGAGGCGCTTGGCTATCAGGGCACCGAGCTTCAGGAAGCGATCAATGGCGATCCCGAAGCGCTGGCGCGACTGGAGGCGATCCGCACCCAGGGGGCGCTGCGCATGGGGCTGATCGCCCGGCCCGAGGAGGCGGGCCAGCGGCAGCACACGCCTAAGGTGGCCTTCGTGGCGCCTCCCGCGGACTATGTCGCCTCCAGCGGCAAGGCGGTCGCCGCCGCCGAGATCGACCTGCTGGTGCGGGCGATGTCCATGGGCAAGCTGCACCATGCCATGATGGGCACGGCCGCGGTGGCCATTGCCAGTGCGGCGGCGGTGCCGGGCACTCTGGTCAACCTCGCCGCCGGCGGTGGTGAGCGCACTTCCGTGTGCTTTGGCCATCCCTCCGGGACCCTGCGGGTCGGTGCAGAGGCTCGCCAGAACGGCGGGGGCTGGACCGCGCTCAAGGCCACCATGAGCCGCAGCGCCCGGGTACTGATGGAGGGCTGGGTGCGCATACCCAAGGATAGCTTCTGATCCCGCAGTGACCGACCCCGCGCCCCGGACTTGCCCGGGGCGCGCTCCTCTATAGTGAGGAAAGGCCATCCGACGTTGCGACAGGAGAGCAGCATGAGCGCTACCGTGGAAGCCAATATCCGGCCGGACTACGACGACGAGCTGCAGCGTATCGCCGACTATGTGCTCGATCATCGCCTCGACATCGAAGAGGCATTCGACACCGCCCGCTATTGCCTGATGGATACCCTGGGCTGCGGCCTGCTGGCGCTGCGCTTTCCCGAATGCACCAAGCATCTTGGGCCGTTGGTGGAAGGAACCCAGGTTCCTCATGGTGCAAGAGTGCCGGGCACCGCCTTTCGTCTCGATCCAGTCAAGGCGGCCTGGGACATCGGTGCCCTGGTGCGTTGGCTCGACTATAACGACACCTGGCTGGCCGCCGAGTGGGGGCATCCCTCCGACAATCTCGGGGCCATCCTGGCGGTGGCCGATCATCTCTCCCAGGTGCGCCTGGCGCGAGGCGAGGCGCCGCTGACCATGCGAGACGTGCTCGAGGCCATGATCCAGGCCCACGAGATCCAGGGCGTGCTGGCGCTCGAGAACGCCTTCAATCGGGTCGGGCTCGATCACGTGGTGCTGGTCAAGGTCGCCTCCACCGCCGTGGCCGCCAGGCTGATGGGCGCCGATCGCGAGCAGCTGCTCTCTGCCCTGTCCCATGCCTTCGCCGATGGTCAGAGCTTGCGCACCTACCGCCATGCCCCCAACGCCGGCTCGCGCAAGAGCTGGGCCGCTGGGGATGCGACCTCTCGCGGCGTGCGCCTGGCGGATATCGCGATGCGCGGCGAGATGGGCATACCCGGCGTGCTCAGCGCTCCCCAATGGGGGTTCTATGATGTCTCGTTCAGCCACGCCAATCGGGATTTGGCCATCAAGCCCGAGAGCGAGCGGCGCTTCCGCTTCCAGCGTGAATTTGGCAGCTACGTGATGGAGAACATCCTGTTCAAGGTCGCCTTCCCCGCGGAGTTCCACGCCCAGACCGCTTGCGAGGCAGCGGTGGCGCTACACCCACAGGTCAAGGATCGCCTTGATGAGATCGAGCGCATCGTGATCACCACCCATGAGTCGGCGATCCGCATCATCTCCAAGGAAGGCGCATTGGCCAATCCGGCCGATCGCGACCACTGCCTTCAGTACATGATCGCCGTGCCCCTGGTCTTCGGCGAGCTGGCCGCCGAGCATTACGAGGACGATTTCCATGCCGCCCATCCTGTCATCGACGCGCTGCGCGGAAAGATGGAGGTGATTGAGGAGCCGAGCTATTCGCGTGACTATCTCGATCCGGACAAGCGTGCCATCGCCAATGCCGTTCAGGTGGTTTTCACAGATGGCAGCGCTACCGAGCGGGTCGAAGTCGAGTATCCGCTCGGCCATCGGCGCCGGCGGGACGAGGGAATCCCGCTGCTCGAAGCGAAGTTTCGTCACCACCTGGCCACGCGCTTCCCATCCGCGCGCTGTGCCCGGATCCTCGAGCTGTGCCGGGACCGGCCACGGCTCGAGGCGATGCCCGTCAATCGCTTTCTCGATATGTTGACCTAGCCTCTGCCGCGGACGGGGAGATGCTGAAACGGCATAGCGATAAATAGTCTTGGTAAGCGCGAAGTTCCTGGACTATATTTTTTTGATGCAAGGGGCTTGCGCGGTGCCGAGAGAATCCGTAAAGTACGCATCCGCTGCCGGCGACGGGCAACGTTGCAGGCGGTGATGAGTGGCAAAAGTGCTTGTTTTGCCGAGGGTTTTTCGAAAGACATCGAAAACGCCCGGTTGACAAGCTCAGCGGATTCGGTAGAATGCGCCCCACTCGATCGGAGGTTGGCTCGGACAGCTTGAGCCAATGCATCGGTCGCCCAGTTCGCTTCGAACGCAGCGAAACGCAGGGTTGACACGAAGCGCCGATCACGTAGAATACGCCTTCCTTGCGAGGCGCCGGGGCAGCCGCCACGGCAACGCAAGACGCTCTATCCCAAACGGAAGAGCAGCTCTTTAACAATCGATCAGGTAATTCATGTGGGCGCTTGTCGGGATGTCGGTGACCAGTCACTGAATATCAAGACAAGCGACTCGTCAAGAGACGTTTGAATCTTGAACCAAGTTTGGTGCACTCAATGCACTATCAAGCTTTGAAACTGAAGAGTTTGATCATGGCTCAGATTGAACGCTGGCGGCAGGCCTAACACATGCAAGTCGAGCGGAAACGATGGAAGCTTGCTTCCAGGCGTCGAGCGGCGGACGGGTGAGTAATGCATAGGAATCTGCCCGGTAGTGGGGGATAACTTGGGGAAACCCAAGCTAATACCGCATGCGCCCTACGGGGGAAAGCAGGGGATCTTCGGACCTTGCGCTATCGGATGAGCCTATGTCGGATTAGCTAGTTGGTGAGGTAATGGCTCACCAAGGCCGCGATCCGTAGCTGGTCTGAGAGGATGATCAGCCACATCGGGACTGAGACACGGCCCGAACTCCTACGGGAGGCAGCAGTGGGGAATATTGGACAATGGGCGAAAGCCTGATCCAGCCATGCCGCGT
>NZ_JBIEKH010000133.1:0-545 GCF_043496985.1 Halomonas sp. B23F22_20 | reverse complement strand
AGATGATAAAAAGTCAAACATGACGAATGGAATTGAAGTAATTCCTAGGTTGGAAAAAAAGGAACAAATGAAACTATCGTTTTCACAGCAAAGGTTGTGGTTTCTCCAACAACTTGACCCAAAGGATGTTTCATATAATATTTCGCTTTCGTTTGAAATATTGGGCCTTTTAGAAATTGCTTCCCTTGAAAAAAGTGTAAATTTGCTTCTTAAAAGACATGAAAGTTTAAGAACCACCTTTGAAATAGTTGAAGGTGAACCAGTACAAAAAGTAGAAGAATTCAATGAAATTAAATTGCCTATTCACGATGTTGAATCAACTGTTGAAGCTAAAAAAGTAAGTGAAAACCTATCGAGAGAACCATTTGACTTAGAAAATGGCCCTTTGTATAGACTACAACTTCTTAAAGTAAATGAAGAACACTATGTTTTATCTGTTACCATCCATCATATAATCTCAGATGGTTGGTCTATGGGGATTATAGCTGAAGAGATTTCGAATAATTACAAAAAAATAAAAAGTAACAAGCATTTTATTCAGAGTA
>NZ_JBIEKH010000132.1:0-549 GCF_043496985.1 Halomonas sp. B23F22_20 | reverse complement strand
GGGTGCTTTAGTTAAAGAACAAGTCAATAAATCATTGAAAACGCAGAGGAACATAAACCTTTGCGTTTTCTTGTGCGATTTTGTTGTCAAAAGGTATGTGATTCACCTTGTTATTTCGTTTGAGAATTGGTGTGTTCTACTTCACAACTGAACTACTTAGTCATAAGACGCTGCTCTTTATTAATAGCATTTGTTATATAACTCTTGCTTGATTCTTTAGCTTAATCCTTGTGGTTTCACTTTTCTAATGACCAAGTATGCTTTGGATGAGCTCAAGTGGTGACATTGTTTAAAAGACGGGTGGCATGATTACCTAACATTTGTTGAACTAATCCACCAATTAATACTGCTGTGTTTAAAACGGTACAATTTCCCCTATACGATAACCAGATGAAATTCAAATGAGACTTTTACATTGTGTATATGGCATTTATTCTATGTAGGTTTTGGCAGTATGTTTATTAGGTAAGTGGAATAAATATCTGGTTTCCAAATGTATAAAGAATAATCATTCTGATGAAACGTTTTAATGGTGTGTACGTAGATAGA
>NZ_JBIEKH010000131.1:0-551 GCF_043496985.1 Halomonas sp. B23F22_20 | reverse complement strand
CCATCATACCCCTCGTTTTGGGCAAGGATCGTAAAGGCACGAGTAAGGTTCATGCCCACCAGCCAGTCAGCGCGTGAGCGGCCGAGGCCTGCATGGTAAAGCGGGAGCGTCGTCGACCCCGGGCGGATCTCATTCAAAGCCTTCCGGATGCTCGCTTCATCCAGGGCCGACAACCAAAGCCGTGAAACTTTCCCGGAATAACCGCACTCGTCCAGAACCTCACGAGCGATCACTTCCCCCTCTCGATCGGCGTCGGTGGCCACCACCACCTCCCCTGCTTCCTTCAGGAGCTTCTTCACGACACCAAACTGCTTTTTGGCCGAAGTCTTCACCTCCTGCTTCCAAGCCGTTGGCAGGATCGGCAATGATTCCAGTGACCAGCGCTTGAGCTCGGGATCATAGGCCTGTGGCGGTGCCTGCTCGAGGAGATGGCCAAAGCCCCAGGTGACGATAACTCCATTCCCACGCAAGCAGCCGTCACCTTTGCTTGTTGCACCCAACACCCCTGCTATGTCGCGAGCTTGGGAAGGTTTCTCACAGAAAAACAGTCG
>NZ_JBIEKH010000025.1:0-50230 GCF_043496985.1 Halomonas sp. B23F22_20 | reverse complement strand
GACTCCAGCGAATGCTGGACCACATGGCGTTTGAACTCCAGGGAGTACTGGCGACGGGTTTTCAAGCGCATAGCACCTTACCTCCGGGGTTGCAGGTAAGGTGTCTACAAATTCAGGGGCACATCAGATCGTAGCGTTGACGAGCACGGCGTGCAGGGTCACTCCATCTTTCTCCCTTCTTCTCTCTCCTCCTTCTTGGTTCTTACTTTATCAGCCCAGCGTATAGCAGGGCTTGTATTCTCCGGCGAGCTTCATTCGGCCCTGGGCGACGAACGAGTTCAGTAGCTCGTCTAGCTTGGTCATCAGCTCGGGCTCTGCGCTCAGGCGGAAGGGGCCGTGGGCCTCGATCAGCCGGATGCCGCGCTCCTTGACGTTGCCGGCGACGATCCCGGAGAAGGCCCGACGCAGGTTGGCGGCGAGTTCGTGGACCGGCTGGTTGCGGTGCAGGGCCAGGCCGGCCATGGACGCGTGGGTGGGCTCAAAGGGCGCCTGGAAGTCTCGCGCCACGGTGAGCCGCCAGTTGTAGTAGAAGGCGTCCTGGCGGGCGCGGCGATATTCGGTGACGCCATCAATACCCTTGCGCATGGTGCGGGCCACCTCGACGGGGTCGTCGATGATGATGTCGTACAGCCGCCGCACCGACTCGCCGAGGGTGTAAACCAGGAACTCGTCGATGCGCCGGAAGTAGTCGGCGGAATCGGCCGGTCCTGTCAGGATCAACGGCAGCTCCATATCGACGTTGTCCGGATGCAGCAGGATGCCCAGCAGGTAGAGGATCTCCTCGGCGGTGCCGACGCCGCCGGGGAACACGATGATGCCGTGTCCGAGGCGCACGAAGGCTTCGAGGCGCTTCTCGATGTCGGGCATCACCACCAGCTCGTTGACGATCGGATTGGGGGCCTCGGCGGCGATGATGCCGGGTTCCGAAACGCCCAGGTAACGGCCTTCAAAGCGTCGCTGCTTGGCATGGGCGACGTTGGCGCCCTTCATCGGCCCTTTCATGGCTCCGGGGCCACAGCCGGTGCAGATGTCCAGCTCGCGCAGTCCCAGGTGGTAGCCGACGTGCTTGGTGTAGTCGTACTCCTCGCGGGAGATCGAGTGCCCGCCCCAACAGACCACCATGCTCGGATCGCGGCTGGGCTTCAGGGTGCCGGCCTTGCGCAGGATGTGGAAGACGGCGTTGGTGGTGCCTTCACCGGTGGTCAGGTCGAAGCGGTCGTGGGTCTGGATCTCGTTGTAGACGTAGACGATGTCGCGCAGCACCGAGGAGAGGTGCTCGCGGATGCCGCGAATCATCTTGCCGTCGACGAAGGCTTCTGCCGGCGCATTGGTGAGCTTGAGCCGCACGCCACGATCCTGCTGGATGACCTCGATGTCGAAATCGGGATAGGTCTCCATCAGGGCCAGGCCGTCGTCGGTCGGGTTGCCGGAGTTGAGTACCGCCAGCGCGCAGCTGCGCAGCAGATCGTGCAGTCCGCTGCGGGAGGTGTCGTGCAGCCGGTTCACCTCGTGCTGGGAGAGAATCTCGAGGCTGCCTTCCGGGGAGATGATGCTGGAAATGGTATCGGCCATGCAGCGCGTCCGTGTCACTGAAGAAGGGAAGGGCGGCGATGCGCCGCCTGTCTTGATGCTACCACGCGACTGGCCGGGGCGCAGCGCTGCGGCGCCCCGGCCGAGCTGATAGAATGAGGGCGCTCCGGTCCCCTGGTCACGATGCGATCCGCCATGTTCAATGCCCAGTATTTCCGCACCTTCATCACTCTCGTCGAGACCGGCAGCTTCACCCGGACGGCGCAGCGCCTGGAAATGACCCAGCCCGGGGTCAGCCAGCACGTCCGCAAGCTGGAGCGCTACCTGGGCAAGTCGCTGATCGACCGCCAAGGGCGCCGTTTCGTGCTGACCGAGGCCGGGCGACGCGCCTACGACTACGCCCTCAAACTGTTCGCCGAGCATGAGCAGTTTCGCCACTCCCTGGACGACGAGAGCCTGGACAGCGGCGAGTGCCGGATCGCCTCGCCGGGCAGCGTGGGGTTGATGTTCTACCCCTTCATTCTCGGCCAGCAGCAGATGCACGCCGGTCTGACGGTGAGCTACAGCTTCGCCTTCAACCACGAGATCGTCACCGACGTGCTGGCCGGCCGCCACGACCTGGGCATCGTCACCGAGGCGGTGCGTCATCCCGAGATCGACTGCGAGGCCTGGCATCAGGAGTCGCTGTGCCTGGTGGTGCCGGCGGACTTCTCCGGTACCGGGCTCGCAGACCTGATGGCTCTGGGCTTCATCGGCTATTCCGACGGCGTCAATCGGGCCGGAGGCATGCTGCGCCAGAACTTTCCCGGCGAATTCCGCTCGATGAGCCACTTTCCGCGCCAGGGTTTCACCAACGAGGTGAGCATGGTGCTCGACGCCGTGGCCCGTGGCCTCGGCTTTACCGTCGTTTCCCGGCTGGTGCTCGAGACCTCGCCCTGGCAGCGCCAGGTCAAGGAGCTGCCACTGCCGAATCCGGTGCAGGAAACCCTCTATCTGATCAGCCGTCGCGGTATGCGCATGCCGCGACGCTACACCCGGCTGCTGGAAGCCTTCCGCGAGCATCGTTTGCACGAGCGCTATGGCCATGGCGAGCCGAGCCTGGGTGAGAGCGGCGAGCTGGGGCAGGGGGGACTGGCCCAGGCCTCGGATGAGAAGGCGGGCTAGCCGACAAGCGCCTTACTCAACGCAATGCGCCCCGCCAATTGGCGGGGCGCATGTCGTTCAGGAGGCAGGGATCACTCCCGGTAGGCGTCGATGCTGGGGCACGAGCAGATCAGCTGCCGGTCGCCAAGCACGTTGTCGACCCGGTTCACGGCCGGCCAGTACTTGGCCGCCTTGACCGCCTCGGAGGGGAAGGCGCCCAGCTCGCGGGAGTAGGGGCGTTCCCAGCTCGCATCCATCAGGTCGGCCATGGTGTGCGGCGCATTGACCAGCGGGTTGTCGTCGACCGGCCATTCGCCGGCCTCTACCCGGGCCACTTCCTCGCGGATGGCGATCATGGCGTCGCAGAAGCGGTCCAGTTCGAACAGCGACTCCGACTCCGTGGGCTCGATCATCAGCGTGCCGGGCACCGGGAACGACATGGTCGGCGCATGGAAGCCGTAGTCCATCAGACGCTTGGCGATATCCTCCTCGCTGATGCCGGAGTCGGCCTTGAGCGGGCGAATGTCGATGATGCACTCATGGGCCACGGTGCCGTTGGTGCCCTTGTAGAGCACCGGGTAGTGGGCTTCCAGGCGCTTGGCGATGTAGTTGGCGCCGAGGATGGCCAGCTCGGTGGCCTCGCGCAGGCCGCGGGCGCCCATCATCTTGATGTAGGCCCAGGAGATCGGCAGGATCGAGGCGCTGCCGAAGGGCGCCGCCGAGACCGCGCCGCAGCCGGCTTCCACGCCGTCCAGCGGGCGCACCACGTGATTGGACACGTAGGGCGCCAGGTGCGCCTTGACGCCGATCGGGCCCATGCCCGGGCCGCCGCCACCGTGCGGGATGCAGAACGTCTTGTGCAGGTTGAGGTGGCTGACGTCGCCGCCGAAGTCGCCGGGCCGGGCCAGGCCGACCTGGGCGTTCATGTTGGCGCCGTCGATGTACACCTGACCGCCATGCTGGTGGACGATCTCGCAGGCCTCGCGCACGCCTTCCTCGAACACCCCGTGGGTCGACGGGTAGGTGAGCATGATCGCCGACAGGTCGTCGGCATGCTGCTCGGCCTTGGTGCGCAGGTCGGCCAGATCGATGTTGCCGGCCTCGTCGCACTCCACCACGACCACCTTCATGTGGGCCATGGCCGCCGAAGCCGGGTTGGTGCCGTGAGCGGAGCTGGGGATCAGGCAGACGTCGCGGTGTCCCTGGCCCTCGGCCTGCTGGTAGCGGCGAATCGCCACCAGGCCGGCGTACTCGCCCTGGGCGCCGGAATTGGGCTGCATGGAAATGTGGTCATAGCCGGTGATCTCGACCAGGAAATCGGCCAGCTCGTCGATGATCTGCTTGTAGCCGGCCACCTGATCCTTGGGCGCGAAGGGGTGGATGCGCGCCAGCTCCGGCCAGGTGATGGGGATCATCTCGCTGGTGGCGTTGAGCTTCATGGTGCACGAGCCCAGCGGGATCATGGCGTGGGCCAGCGACAGGTCCTTGTTCTCCAGGCGCTTGAGGTAGCGCAGCATTTCCGTCTCGCTGTGATAGCGGCGGAAAGTCGGGTGGGTCAGGAAGTCGGACTCGCGGCGGCTGGCCGCGGGAATGCCGCTCTTGCCGGCCTCGACGATCTCGGCGTCGAGCGCGGCCACCGACTGGCCGTGCTCCTCGTCGAGCAGCACGTCGAACAGCAGATCCAGGTCGTGGGCGGTGGTGGTCTCGTCGAGGCTGACGCCGATGTCGCCGCCCTCGAAGTAGCGCAGGTTGACGTCGTGGGCCATGGCGCGGCCGTGGATCTTGCGCGCGTCGACGCCGGTCAGGCGCAGGGTGTCGAACCAGCTGTCGTGAACCAGGCTTACGCCGCAGCGGGTCAGGCCCTCGGCGAGGATGGTGGTCAAGCGGTGGATGCGCCCGGCGATGGTGCGCAGGCCCTCGGCGCCGTGGTAGACGGCGTAGAAGCCGGCGATGTTGGCCAGCAGCGCCTGGGCGGTACAGATGTTGGAGGTGGCCTTCTCGCGGCGGATGTGCTGCTCGCGGGTCTGCATGGCCATGCGCAGCGCGGTCTCGCCGCGGCTGTCCTTCGAGACGCCGATAATGCGGCCCGGGATCGAGCGCTTGAGCTTGTCGGTGGTGGCGAAGAAGGCGGCATGCGGGCCGCCGAAGCCCATCGGCACGCCGAAGCGCTGGGCGCAGCCGACCACCATGTCGGCGCCCAGGGCGCCCGGCTCGCGCAGCAGCACCAGCGACATGATGTCGGCGGCCACGCAGGTCATGATGCCCTTGTCCTTGGCGGCTTGCAGCAGCGGCGCCAGATCATGGACCCGGCCGCCGTCGCCCGGATACTGCAGCAGGGCGCCGAACACGTCGTGCTCGGCCACTTCCGCCGCCGGGGCGATGACCAGCTCGAAGTCGAAGTAATGGGCGCGGGTGCGCACCACGTCCAGCGTCTGCGGGAAGACGTCGTCGGCGACGAAGAAGGCGTTGGTCTTGGCCTTCTTGTTGGCGCGGCGACACAGTGCCATGGCTTCGGCGGCGGCGGTGGCTTCGTCCAGCAGTGAAGCATTGGCCAGGCTCATGCCGGTGAGATCCATGACCATCTGCTGGAAGTTCAGCAGCCCCTCCAGCCGACCCTGGGAGATCTCCGGCTGGTAGGGCGTGTAGGCGGTATACCAGCCGGGGTTCTCCAGCACGTTGCGCTGGATGACCGCCGGCAGATGCGTGTCGTAGTAGCCTTGCCCGATGTAGCTCTTGGCCACGCGGTTCTGGCGGGCCAGGCGATAGAGGTAGTCCAGGGCCTCGGCTTCGCTGCGCGGCGGATCCAGGTCGAGTTCACGACCCAGTCGGATGCCGGCCGGCACCGTGCGTTCCAGCAGGCTGGCCAGGCTGTCCATGCCCAGTGTGTCCAGCATGGTGGCCACGTCGGAAGCCTCGGGGCCATTGTGGCGGCGGAGGAAGGCGTCATGGTTGGCCAGTTCGGCCAAGCGGCGAGTGTCGAAAGCCATGGAATACCCTATTACGAAGTCGTCACCGGAGGACGGGAAGGACGGGCCCGACGCTGGCGGGCCCGGCGGGCTGGGATCAGTCGTCGGCGTCGGCCACCGCCTTATAGGCGTCGGCGTTCAGCAGGTCGTTCAGGGCGCTGTCATCCTCGAGGCGCAGCTTCAGGATCCAGCCTTGCTCGTAGGGTGACTCGTTGAGGGTCTCCGGAGCGTCTTCCAGCTCCTCGTTGACCGCGACCACCTCGCCGGCGAGCGGGGCGTACAGGTCGGAGGCGGCCTTGACCGACTCGACCACGCCGAACTCGTCGCCCTTGGCCAGGGCAGTGCCCACTTCCGGCAACTCGACGAAGACCACGTCCCCCAGCGACTGTTGAGCGTGATCGGTGATGCCGATGGTCACCGTGCCGTCGCCATTCTCGAGGATCCATTCATGGCTTTCGGCGTAGCGCAGGTTGGCAGGGATAGCACTCATGGCATTTTCCTATACGAAAAAGGTTTTCTGATAACGGGGGCATCCTAACGCCCCCGACACCGTTTGGCGAGCCCCGTCGGGGCGAGAAGGCCGCCGGAAGGCGTCGTGCCCTCCATAGCGTAGGCGTCTCGCGCGGCTCTTGCTCGCTCGCCGTCCTGTCACCCGCTCTGCGGGACCTCTCGGCCTCGCTGCCTGGCGGGCCGGTTTGTCCGCCGACGGGGCTTGCCCGGCCCCGAACGTGTCGCTAGAGTAGCCTGTGTTTCTTATAGGAAACAAGTTTCTTTGCTGATCGTCTCAGGGCTCTCAGAGCAGCAGTGAGCCCGGTGCAGCGTGGTCGTCTATGCTTGGCACTGTGATGCTTCGTACTGCAACGGACGGCAATAGCCGGAATTTCCTATAGGAGACTGGAGCGCCAACGGAAGAATCCGCTATGGTACGCGGGTTCGTATCATCGGTGGTATCGCCCGCCCATGTGGCATGCACGTTGGTGCATAACAATAAGCTTTAGGGAGACAAGACGTGGAAACCTTGACCAATATCCTGTCAGCCATCGAGGGGGTCGTCTGGGGCCCGCTGATGCTGGTGCTGCTGCTGGGGGTCGGCCTCTACTTGCAGGCCGGCTTGAAAGTGTTGCCCATCCGCAAGTTGGGTATGGGCTTCAAGCTGCTGTGGCAGGGACGCAGCAGCGCCAAGGGCGAGGAAAGCGAGGGTGAAGTATCGCCTTTCAACGCTCTGATGACCTCGCTGTCGGCGACCATCGGTACCGGCAATATCGCCGGTGTCGCTACCGCCATCTTCCTCGGCGGGCCGGGCGCGGTGTTCTGGATGTGGATCACCGCCCTGGTGGGCATGGCCACCAAGTTCTCCGAAGCCGTGCTGGCCGTGCGCTATCGTCAGGTCGACGAGGCCGGTGATCACGTCGGTGGCCCGATGTATTACATCCGTAACGGCCTCGGCAAGAAGTGGGCCTGGATGGGCGGCGCCTTCGCACTGTTCGGTGCCGTGGCCGCCTTCGGCATCGGCAACACCGTGCAGTCCAACTCGGTGGCCGACGGCCTGGGCGAGTCCCTCGGGCTGCCGCACTGGATCACCGGCCTGGTGATCATGGTGCTGGCCGGCGCGGTCATCCTCGGTGGCATCAAGCGCATCGCCAAGGTGGCGGGCAAGCTGGTGCCGATCATGGCGGTGGCCTACATCGTCTGCGGCCTGCTGGTGCTGATCATCAATGCCGACCAGATCGGCCATGCCCTGGGGCTGATTTTCGGCCACGCCTTCACGCCGATCTCGGCGGCGGGTGGCTTCGCCGGCGCGGCGGTGGCCAAGGCCATCCAGTTCGGCGTGGCGCGTGGCGTGTTCTCCAACGAGGCAGGCCTTGGCAGCGCCCCGATCGCCCACGCTGCGGCGCAGACCAAGAACCCGGTGCGCCAGGGCCTGATCGCCATGCTCGGTACCTTCATCGACACCATCGTGGTGTGCTCGATCACCGCCCTGGCGATCCTGACCACTGCCTGGACCTCCGGTGAGACCGGCGCCGCCCTGACCACCATGTCGTTCAACGCAGCGCTACCCGGCATCGGCCAGTACGTGGTGTCCTTCGCCCTGGCGGTGTTCGCCTTCACCACCATCCTGGGCTGGGCCTTCTACGGCGAGAAGTGCTTCGAGTACCTGTTCGGCGTGGGTGCCATCAAGTACTACCGCGTGATCTACATCCTGGCGATCTTCGTCGGCTCGGTGCTGCCGCTCGGCTTCGTGTGGCTGCTGGCCAGCGTGTTCAACGCCATGATGGCGATTCCCAACCTGATCGCCCTGGCGCTGCTGTCGCCGGTGGTGTTCAAGCTGACCCGCGACTACTTCGACGGCAAGGAAGTGCTGCCCGGCGAAGACCTCAACAAGTGAGCCCTCGGCGGCCGGTCCTGGGCCGGCCGCCCAACCCGATTCCATGGGAAGAGCGATACGACACCGATGAACGAACCACGCAAGACCCCGCTTTACGACCTGCATCTCGAACTGGGCGGCAAGATGGTGCCCTTCGCCGGCTACAGCATGCCGGTCCAGTACGCGCTGGGGGTCAAGAAAGAACACGAACATACCCGCCATGCCTGTGGCCTGTTCGATGTCTCGCACATGGGCCAGGTGCTGCTGCGCGGCACGCAAGCCGACGAGGCGCTCGAGACCCTGGTGCCCGCCGATCTGGTGGGACTGGGCGAGGGCATGCAGCGCTACGGCCTGTTCACCGCCGAAGACGGCGGCATCCTCGACGACCTGATGATCGTCAATGCCGGTGACCACCTCTACCTGGTGGTGAATGCCGCCTGCAAGGAGCAGGACATCGCGCATCTGCGGCGCGGCTTGCCCCACCACGAGATCGAGGTGCTGGACCGCGGGCTGCTGGCCCTGCAGGGGCCCAAGGCGGCCGAGGCCATGGCACGGCTGTGCCCCGCGGCCTGCGAGATGGTCTTTATGCAGCATGGCAAGTTCACCATCGAGGGCATCGACGTGTGGATCAGCCGCAGCGGCTATACCGGGGAAGACGGCTTCGAGATCTCGGTACCCGCCGAGCAGACCGAGGCTCTGGCGCGTCGACTGCTTGCCGAGCAGGAGGTCGAGCCGATCGGCCTGGGGGCCCGCGACTCGCTGCGTCTCGAGGCCGGACTATGCCTCTACGGCCACGATATCGATACCGGCACCACGCCGGTGGAAGGCGGGCTGATCTGGGCGATCGGCAAGCCGCGTCGCCGCGGCGGCGAGCGCCAGGGCGGTTTCCCGGGGGCCGACCTGATCCTGCATCAGGTAGCCGAGAAGGATCACCATCGCAAGCGCGTGGGCCTGCTGGGCGAAGGGCGTGCCCCGGTGCGCGAAGGCGCCGAGCTGTTCGATGCCGAAGGCCATGCCATCGGGGTGGTGACCTCCGGCGGCTTCGGCCCCAGCGTCGGCAAGCCGGTGGCGATGGGCTATGTGGCCATCGACCACGCGGCGGTCGATACCACCGTCTATGCGGAAGTGCGTGGCAAGCGCCTGCCGATGGTGGTGAGCAAGATGCCCTTCGTGACGCCCGGCTACTATCGCGGTTGATCCGATACCGCGGCTGACCTTATACCGTTATCTTCCAAGGTCCGAGTCGACGGCCATCCAGATACCTGGGTGGCCGTTTTTTTATTATCAGCATCAAAGGGTGGATGGTGTCTGCCGGGCAGTATTGACGCCTTCTTTCAACCCGCCTGGCGCACCGGCACCCGGCTCAGGTGATTGTTCTCGTCGGCGATGCGTTGCAACAGCCGGCATAGCGTCTCTCGCTCGTCCTCGCTCAAGGGGGCCATGATCTCCTCCTGCACTTCGTCCACCGAAGGCTCGGCGGTGTGGCGCAGCCGTTGGCCCTCCTCGGTCAGGGTGACCAGCATCGAGCGGCGATCCTCGGGGTTGCGGCGCCGGGCGATCAGGCCGCGTTCCTCCAGCTTGCGGACCACTACCGCTACGGTATTGCGATCCAGTGCCGTATGGCCGCCGAGGGTGATCTGGTCGCTGGGACCCAGTTCCTCGAGGGCGCAGAGCAGGATGTACTGCAGCTGCGTCAGCTGATAGGCCTCGCACTTGCGCAGGAAGATCGCGACGCTGATCTGATGGCAGCGCCGCAGCAGGCTACCGGGAAAGCGGCTGGCGCTGGTGAAGGGAGCGTTGGTCATGTCATGGCGTCTCTTGGTAACGAAGGCGTCAGGCGCAGCCTGGCGGCGGCCGCATTTCGACGGCGACGGCAACGGCTGTCGGGACAGGGGACACCGTAGCAGAGTCGGCCTCGTCGGGCACCCGACGCCGGCGGCCCTGGTGGCGGGCGAGGCGCGCCGTTGCGCGACTTCGGTGACCTGGGCCGCTGTCGAAACCGCTCTTGGCCTGCGTAGCGCCAGTCGCCGTCGAGCCAGGATTCACGGTGGTGTCGATAAAAGTCTAATTGTTCAGGGCTATATTCATCACAATACTGATTAATATGGCCCTGACGGGATAGCGATACCTGATGCAGCCGACACCACCGGTTTGCCCATCAACACTCTCATCAACATTCTCATCAACAACGAAACCCCGTAGCGCACGGGATGGAGAGCGAGCAGATGCAGTACTTCCTCGATGGTTACCGCAGTGGCGATCCGCGGATTCAACCCGCGGCCGAGGGGCGTGGCAGCGGGCAGGGGCCGTTGCCGGAAGAGGTGGACGTGCTCATCGTCGGTACGGGCCCGGCCGGTCTGCTGCTGGCGGCGCAGCTGTCGACCTTCCCCGATATCGTCACCCGCGTGGTGGAGAAAGCCGAGGGGCCCCTCGAGGTAGGCCGTGCCGACGGGGTCGCTTGCCGCACGGTGGAGATGTTCGAGGCCTTCGGCCTGGCCGAGCGGATGACCACCGAGGCCTATTGGATCAACGAGACCCACTTCTGGGGGCCGGATCCCGATGACCAGGCGCGCATCTCCCGGCTCGGCCGTGTGCAGGACGTTCGCGACGGCCTCTCCGAGTTCCCGCATGTGATCGTCAACCAGGCCCGATTGCTCGACTTCCTGCTGGAGTACATGCACAACTCCCCCAGCCGCCTGCGGGTCGACTACCGTCATGAGACGCTCAAGGTGGACGTGCCCGAGGCCGCCGACGAGCGGGTGTCCGTCACCCTCGACACGCCCGACGGCGAGAAGACCGTGCGCGCAAGATACGTGGTCGGCTGCGACGGCGCACACAGCGTCGTGCGACAGTCTATCGGCCGGGTGCCGCAGGGCCACGGCGAGGACAAGGCCTGGGGCGTGATGGACGTGCTGGCGGTGACCGACTTCCCGGACATCCGCTTCAAGTGCACGATCCAGTCCGCTGACGCGGGCAACATCCTGCTGATTCCCCGCGAGGGCGGTTACATGGTCCGGCTGTACGTCGACATGGGCAACATCGCGCCGGACGCCTGGCTGACCAAGGAGCAGGTGCTGGAGAAGGCTCAGGCGGTGCTGGCGCCCTACGCCTTCGAGGTCAAGGAGACCGCCTGGTTCTCGGTGTATCGCGTCGGACACCGGGTCACCGACAAGTTCGACGATGTCGACGACGACCGCATGGAAAGCCGCACGCCGCGGGTGTTCATCGCCGGCGATGCCTGCCACACCCATACCGCCAAGGCCGGCCAGGGCATGAACGTGTCGATGCAGGACACCTTCAACCTGGGCTGGAAGCTGATCTCGGTGCTCGAGGGGCGTAGCCCGGCGAGCCTTTTGCACACCTACAACGCCGAGCGCCACGTCATCGCGGAAAACCTGATCGAGATGGATACCCGCTGGTCGCGGGCGATCGGCGCCGCGCAGGATGCCGACGATCCGCAGGCAGCGATGAAGGGTCTGGCGGAGGTGCAGCGCCAGTTCGTCACCAACAGCGAGTTCACCGCGGGGTTCGCCACCCACTACGCACCGGACCTGCTTACCGGTGACGATACCCACCTGGGCCTGGCTACCGGCTTCCCACCCGGGCGGCGCTTCCACTCGGCCGAGGTCATCCGGCTCGGCGATGCCAAACAGATTCATCTCGGCCACGTGCATCGCGCCGACGGTCGCTGGCGGCTCTATGCCTTCGCCGACATGGTCGACCCCAGAAGCCCGGGCTCTCGATTGAACAAGCTGATGGATTTCCTGGCCAGCGAGGCGTCACCGATTCGCCGCTTCACCCCCGAAGGGAGCGATCCGGACGCGGTCTTTGACGTGCATGCCATCATCCAGCAGTCCCACCTCGAGGTCGACTGGGCCGACATGCATGCCGTCGTCAAGCCGCACAAGGGGCCGCTCGGGCTCCAGGACTACCAGAAGGCCCATGCGCCGGTGCTCGGCACCGACCAGGACATCTTCGATCTGCGGGGCATCGATCGCGGGACCGGCGCGCTGGTGGTGGTGCGCCCGGACCAGTACGTCTCGCTCGTGCTGCCGCTCGATGGCGTCGAGGAGCTCGGCGAGTTCTTCTCCCGTTTCATGGTGGAGCCGAGCTGAGCGTGCGTTGGCAGGCCCTCGTGGCACTCAGGGGGAAGCGCCCTCAGCCAGAAGCGCCCTTAGCTAGAGGCGCCCTTAGCGTGAAGAGATCCAGCGGAAGGTCAGGCTGATCCTGAGTCCCTGACGCCGACGCGGCAGCAGGGCATGCTCGAGCTCGGCCTGAACGCCTGGCCCCATCAGCAGCAGGCTGTCATGGGGCTGGTCGACGTTAAAGGCCGCGGCGCGACGGTCCTTCCAGCGGAAGCGCAGCGGGCGGTCGGCGCCGAGGCTGACGGCGGCAATCAATGGCGCCTCGCCCAGCTCTGGCTCGTCGTCGCAGTGCCAGCCCATGCGCTCGTCGCCGTCGGCGTAGCGATTGAGCAGCACGCTGTTGAAGCGCGTGTCGTGGCCCGCGGCGGCCAGTCGTGCGACGACTGTGTCGCGGATGATCAAGACCGTGGGGTGCCAGGGCGTCGGGGCGAAGTCCCGGCCCGAGTAGCGGTAGGCGGCGTCGCCCATCCACACCTGCCGGCGGGGAATGGGATGATCGCGCCCGTAAAGGCGCAGCACGGGGCGCTGCCAATCCAGCTCGGCGTCGAGTCGCGCCAGGGCATCATCGGCGTCCGGGCCGAGCAGGTCGGGAAAGCGCTGCAGTGGCGGAGTCTCCAGCAGGCGCTCGCCGTTGCCGGGAGAATCCGCGGAAGTGAACAGATCCATCCGCGCAGCGTGCCAGCGGCTGGCCCGATACGCCAGAGCGAGGCGCTGGAAAGCCTCAAGGTGCTAGTGCGAGGCTCGCCAGCGCCATGCCATAGCCGATCGCGGCGCCGGCGGCCACGTCGCTGATGTAGTGCAGCCCGAGCCCGACCCGTGACACCGCGATCAGTGCGGCCACCGGGATCAGCGACGGCAGCAGCCATGGGGTGTGAGCCGCCACCAGGGTGCAGAACATCACCGCGTGCATGGTGTGGCCGCTGGGAAAGCTGTAGCGATCCCTGGCCGGTTCCTGGCAGGCGATGGTCGAGAAGGTGATGAAGGGGCGCTCGCGGCACAGCCGGGTCTTGACCAGCCGATAGAAGGCGATCGCCACCAGCGCGGTGAGCGTGTACTGCAGGGCCAGTCGCCCGCCATCGCGGTCCTGCAGCCAGGGCTGGGCCGCGATCAGTGCCACCCACAGCGGCCAGTCGCCGGCCTTGCTGGCCAGGCGCAGCAGCCACAGCCAGGGGCGATGGATGCTGAACCCGGCCAGGCGCTGGCAGAGATGCCACTCGAGCAGGTCGAGGCGTTCAAACACGACAGGGGCGCGTGGTTTCATCGGACATCTCCCGGGCATGGGTAAGGGCGGCGAGAAAGTCGTCAGTGATGGCGGGCCAGCGATACTGCAGCGCTCGGTCGCGGGCGGCTCGGCCCAGACGGCCATAGCGGGCCGGCTGCTGGCACAGCGCGACGGCGGCTTCGCGAAAGCCGGCCTCGTCGCCGATGGCCAGCTGCACGCCGTTGGCATCATCGTCGATCAGTTCGGCCCCGGCGGCATGGCGGAAGGCAATGACCGCCAGGCCGCTGGCCATGGCCTCGAGCAGCACGTTGCCCCAGGTCTCGGAGATCGACGGGAAGACGAACAGGTCCGCGCTGGCGTAATGGCGGATCAAGTCGTCCGGCGAGACGAAACCGGTGAAATGGGCCTGGGGCAGGGCCCGCTCCAGTGCGGCGCGGCCGGGGCCGTCGCCGACCACCACCAGCTTCATGTCCGGGCGGGCGTCGAGCATGGCAGCGAAGGTGTCGCGCAGCAGGTCGAGGTTCTTCTCCGGAGCCAGGCGGCCGACATACAGCGCCACCGGGTGGTGAGGGTCCGCGCCCCAGGCCTCGCGCAGGGCGGGATCGCGATGCTCCGGCGAGAAGCGCGCGCCATCGATGCCGCGGGCCATCACCTTCACGCGCTCGAAGTCCAGCGCCGTCAAGGCCCGCGCCTGGGCGTGAGTCGGCACCAGGGTGGCGGCGCAGCGGTTGTGGAAGCGGCGCAGCCGCTGTGTGACCAGCGGACGCAGCCAGCCCACCCCATAGTCGCGACAGTAGTGATCGAAATTGGTATGCCATCCGCTGACGACCGGAATGCCCAGCTTCTCGGCGACCGCCAGGGCGGACCAGCCCAGCGGCCCCTCGGTGGCCACGTAGACTGCGTCGGGGCGCTCGTCCTGCCACAGCCGGCGGATTCGACGTGCGGCCGGCAGCCCCAAACGCACCTCGCGATAGCCCGGCACGGAAAACCCCTGGACCTGCAGTTCGCTGCTCATGCCCTCGTCGCGGTGTTGCCCGTCGACGGGGCGTGGGCGAACCAGCTGCAGCGTGATGCCGCGCTGCCTCAGCTGGTCACTGAGCCGCGCCAGGGTATGGGCGACGCCGTTGATGTCGGGTGTCCAGGTTTCGCTGACCAGGCAGATGCGCATGACCGTCCTCGTGCCGTCGGAAGCCGGGATGGCTCCGTCAGCATCGAGGATGCCGAGGCCCGGTGACAGGCCTGCGACATCGGCATGACGCGGTGATGACAGTCGTTGAGAGCCGTCGTCGAGAGCCGTCGTTGCGAACGGCCGCTCAGCGCAGGATCGTGCGCGGGTCGATGGGCTTGCCGCCGTGGCGCATGTCGAACAGCAGGTCATGGCGCCCGGTGGCGGCATGCTGGCCCACGGTGCACAGCGGCGTGCCGCGACTCACGCGCTGGGCGCTATCGACCAGCAGGGTGTCGCACAGCGCATAGACGCTCTGCAGATTGTCCGGATGGTGGACGATTACCACCCGTCCCAGCTGACGCATGCTGCCGGCAAAGCGTACCTCGCCGTTGGCCACCGCCTTGGCCCGGGCGCCTTCCTCGGTCGCCAGCAGCATTGGCTGCAGGGTGCCGCGTCCGTCCTTGCCGAAGTGGCGCGCGACCCGATAGTCGTCCAGCGGCCACGGCCAGTCCTTGGCGCTGCCGGGCACCGGGCCTGGATCCGGTGCCGGCCGCGGCGTCGGGCGCGATGTCGTCGAGGAAGACGCGCTATGGCGACTGCTCGAGGACGTCGCTGCGCCGTGCAGTGGCACCGACACCAGCTGCCCGACACGCAAGTCGGTAGGAGTGACCCCGGGATTGGCCGAGGCAATGCTCACCGGTGAGGTGCCGAAGCGCCGGGCGATGGCACTGTAGGTATCGCCCGGCCGGACCTGGTAGCGATAGGGGCCGCCGGACGGCGCCCGTTCACGGCCACTCGGCACCAGGATACGCTGCCCCACGGCCAGGCCGCGCGGATCGACGCCGGGATTGAAGCGCCGTAGCCGCACCAGCGGGACATCGGCGCGCTTGGCGATCTCACCGAGTGTATCGCCGCGCTGGATGGTCACCCACTCGCCCGCCGGTGAGCCGTGCAGGGCAGAGGGGCCGGCACAGCCGGCCAGAAGGGTCATCAGCGACAGCAGTGCGATCAGAGCGAGTCGAGGCCGGCGTCCTTGGCCTGCCACAGGGCGTTGAGCCATGAGTGGAAGCGTTCCTTGTAGTCCGAGTCCTGGTGATAGTCGCCCTGTGTCATCCACTCGGGGACGGCGAGGCGACGGGCGCTGAGGTGGATGGTGCCCTCGCGGCCGCAGAGAAAGTCCCAGAAGTTGGGATCAGGGCGCGAGTAGCGCAGCGTCACGTCGAGAATACCGCCCAGCCGGTCGCCGAGCAGGTTCAGTACCTGGGCGATGCCGCCGGCCCGGGGCTGCAGCAGGTGTCGGTAAGGGCTTTGTCGGGACGCATGCTTGGCCGGGGTGAAGCGAGTGCCCTCGACGAAGTTGTAGATGGCGATCGGCCGCTCCCGCGCATGCTGGCACATGCGTTCGGTGGCCTCCTGATCGCGCCGGGCCAGGTGAGGGTGGCGTTCGCGCTGCTCGCGGGTCATACGGCGAAGCATCGGGAACTCCAGGGCCCAGAAGGCCAGCCCGACCACGGGAATCCAGATCAGCTGGCGCTTGACGAAGAAGTGCGGCATCGGCAGGCGGCGATGCAGGGCCAGGAACAGCGCGAAGATATCGGTCCAGCTGCGATGGTTGGCCAGCACCAGCCACCATTCGTCACGGCTCAGTCCGTCCGGCAGGTCGAGACGCAGATCGGGCCGTATCCAGTGGCGGATCCACCATAGATTGACGCCGACCCAGCCCAGGGCCACGGCCTGGAGGCCACGCAGCACCCGGCGACGCAGCGGACGCCCCGGCGTCACCAGCTTGAGCAGCGTCAGCGCGATCAGGGGTACCGCCCAGATCAGGGTGTTGAGGGTCAGCAACAGCAGGCTGACGATCCCCCTGAGGGTCGACATGCCGGTCTCCTTGGTGATGGCCGCAAAGCGACAATGCTAATGGATCGCGGCGGGGGTGCCCAGCGGTACGAGTCAACTCGCCCGTGCATGTCCAGGCGCCCCGGGTGGCAGGAAAAGCCTGTGCCCACCGCTATTCGCGCAGCGGAGCTGCGCTCCCACGAAGACCTGCCCGGTGGCACTCAACCTCTGTGGGAGACCTGCCCGGTGGCACTCAACCTCTGTGGGATACCTGCCCGGTGGCACTCAACCTCTGTGGGATACCTGCTCGGTGGCACTCAACCTCTGTGGGAGACCTGCTCGGTGGCACTCAACTCCTGTGGGAGACCTGCTCGGTGGCACTCAACTCCTGTGGGAGCTCAGTTTACTGAGCGATTGGCGCCGACAGGCGCCTGGCGGTTTGCCCACCATTCGCGCAGAAGGTCCGGAACGCCGGACCGTGCGCTCCCACGAAGACCTGCCCGTATTCACATGAAGGGGCGGAGAATCCCCTTCTGGCGTATTTACTCCCTCAACTCGGGCAGATCCTCGAACAGCGCCAGGGCCTCTGGATTGGCCAACGCTTCGCGGTTCTTGACCGGTCGGCCGTGGACCACGTTGCGTACCGCGAGCTCGACCAGCTTGCCCGACAGGGTGCGCGGCAGGGCCTCGACCTGGAGGATCTTCGCCGGCACGTGACGCGGCGTGGCATTGGCGCGGATGGTGTCGCGGATGCGCTGGCGCAGGGCGTCGTCCAGGGTCAGCCCCTCGCGCAGGCGCACGAACAGCACCACGCGGATATCGTCCTGCCACTCCTGGCCGATGCACAGCGACTCCAGCACCTCCTCGACCTTCTCCACCTGACGGTAGATCTCGGCGGTCCCGATTCGCACCCCGCCAGGGTTGAGCACGGCGTCGGAGCGGCCGTGGATGATCAGGCCGTCCTCGGCGGTGATCTCGGCGTAGTCGCCGTGGGCCCAGATGCCGGGGAAGGTGGCGAAGTAGGCCTCGTGGTAGTGCTCGCCCTGCGGGTCGTTCCAGAAGCCGAGGGGCATTGCCGGGAAGGGGCGCGTGCACACCAGCTCGCCTTTCTCGCCGCGCAGCGGGCGGCCGTCGTCGTCGAACACGTCCACCGCCATGCCGAGCCCGCGGCATTGGAGCTGTCCGCGGTACACCGGGCGTATCGGACAGCCCAGCGCGAAACAGGACACGATGTCGGTGCCGCCGGAGATCGAGGCCAGCAACAGGTCGGCCTTGATGTCGCGATAGACGTAGTCGAAGGACTCGTGGGACAGCGCCGACCCCGTGGACAGCACCGCGCGCAGCGACGCAAGGTCGTGGTCGTGCCCGGGACGCAGCCCCTCCTTCTCGCAGGCGGCGAGGTAGCGGGCACTGGTGCCGAATACCGTGACACCCTCGCGCTCGGCCATGGCCCAAAGCGCATCCGGCGAGGGCGCGAAGGGTGCCCCGTCGAACAGCACCAGGGTGGCCCCGGAGGCCAGGCCCGAAACCAGCCAGTTCCACATCATCCAGCCGCAGGTGGTGTAGTAGAAGATCACGTCCGTAGCGTCGATGTCGGTGTGCAGCCGATGTTCCTTGAGATGCTGCAGCAGCGCGCCGCCGGACGAGTGCACGATGCACTTGGGCGTGCCGGTGGTGCCGGAGGAATAGAGGATGTAGAGAGGATGGTCGAAGGGCAGGGCGACGAAGTCGATGTCCTCTGCCCCGTGGGCCAGGAAATCGTCCCAGGCCACGGCCTTGGGCATGTCGGTGAGGTCGGGAGCGTCCGCCAGGAAGGGAAAGACCACCACGCGTTCCAGGCTGTCGAAGGCCTCGGCGATCTCGGCCAGCCGAGCGAGGGTGTCGATGGCCTTGCCGTTCCAGGTGTAGCCGTCGGCGGCGATCAGCACTCGAGGCTCGATCTGGCCGAAACGGTCGAGCACGCCCTGGAAGCCGAAGTCCGGTGAGCAGGAAGACCACACCGCCCCCAGGCTGGTAGTGGCCAGCATGCCAATCACCGCATGCTCGCTGTTGGGCACGAAGCCGGCGACCCGGTCGCCCGGCGTGATGCCCAGCTCGCGCAGCGCCTTGGCCATTGCCGCCACCTGGCGGTATAGCGCGTCGTAACCCAGCTCGCGACGGCGCCCGCGTTCGTCGTGGGCGATCAGCGCCGGGTGCGCGTCGCGCCGACGCAGCAGGTTGGCGGCAAAGTTGAGGCGTGCGTCCGGAAACCAGCGGGCGCCGGGCATGGCCTCGGGGCGTTCCAGCACGCGCTCCCCGCGGGTGTCGGCGACGATATCGCAGTCGTCCCACAGCTGCGTCCAGAACGCCTCGGGGTGTTCGACGCTCCAGGCGTGCAGGGCGGCGTAGTCGGGCAGGGAAACGTCGTGGCGCCGCTCGAGGCGGCGCATCAGCGCGGTCATGTGGGATGCCTCGACGGCATCGGGAGACGGTTGCCAGAGCGGTTCGGCCATGGAACATCCCTCCTGATCGCACTCACTTATCTGGAGCTTAGGAGGTACCCCGAACAACGGCGAGCGCAGGGGCATTTCGGACGCGCCTAGTCCGTGCCCAATACGGGGGTGGTGATCGTCTCCTGTATCACCTCTCGCAGCGCCTGGGCCGCCACCGAGAGGGTATCGGCGTTGGCCGACAGCACGCCGACGGCGCGCTGGATCACCGGCGCCTCGAGGGCCAGGCAGCGCGCGCCCAGCTCGTGCATCTGCTCGATGCACAGCGAAGGCACGGCGCTGACGCCGAGCCCGGCGGCGACCATGCGCCCCACGGTGGTCAGCTGATGGCTCTCGAAGGCGACCGGCAGCTCGATGCCCTGGGCGCCCAGCTGGCGCTCCAGCAGCAGCCGTACCATGGAGGGCCGCTGCAGGGTGATGAAGGCCTCGCTGAGCAGCGTCGGCCAGTCGATGGTGCTGCCTTCGGCCAGCGGCGAATTCGCCGGCACTACGGCCACGAAGCGATCCTCGAACAGCGGCGTGAAATGCAGCGACTCGGGCGCCTCCGGAGCAAAGGCGATGCCCAGCTCAACCCGTTCCTGGCGCACCATGTCGATGACCTGCTCGTTGATCACGTCGTGGACGGTGACATTGATCTGCGGGTAGCGGGCGCGAAAGGCCTTGAGCACCGCGGGCAGCTGGTTGCCGGCATAGGACGGCATGGCGGCCAGGGCAACGCGGCCCAGGCGCAGGGTGAAGCGCTGGCGCAGCAGCTCCTCGGTGTTGTCCCAGTCGGCCAGCAGGCGCTTGGCCAGCGGCACCAGCGACTCGCCCTCCGGGGTCAGCCGCACGCTGCGGGTGCTGCGGATCAGCAGGTGGCCGCCCAGCGACTCTTCCAGATGCTTGATGGCCAGGCTGAGCGCCGGCTGGGAAAGATGCAGGCGTTCGCAGGCCTGGGTGAAGCTGAGGGTCTGGGCCACGGCGAGGAAGGCGCGAAGCTGCTTGACGGTCATGGGTGGCGACTCACGAGAATTTATTATAAAAATAAAAGAATCTATAAAAAAAACAAACTTAACAAATATATTGGCGGTCGCGACACTGCCGATATCCGCGACAACAATCACCTTCCAACCAGGCGAGGCAGCGATATGGCCGGATTCGACAAGCGAGTGAGTTCCTATGAAGAGGCGATGGACGGCATCGAGAGCGGCATGACCGTCATCGCCGGCGGCTTCGGGCTGTGCGGCATTCCCGAGAACCTGATCGGCGAGATCAAGCGCCGTGGCGTCAAGGACCTGACCATCTACTCCAACAACTGCGGCGTCGACGGCTTCGGCCTGGGCCTGCTACTGGAGGACCGTCAGATCTCGAGCATCCACGCGTCCTACGTCGGCGAGAACGCGCTGTTCGAGCAGCAGATGCTCGAAGGCGACATCGAGGTCGTGCTGACCCCCCAGGGCACCCTGGCCGAGAAGATGCGCGCCGGCGGCGCCGGCATTCCCGCCTTCTACACCGCCACCGGTTACGGCACGCCGATCGGCGACGGCAAGGAAGTGCGCGAGTTCAATGGCCGCCACTACATTCTCGAGGAATCCGTGGTCGGCGACTTCGCCATCGTCAAAGGCTGGAAGGCCGACCGCTACGGCAACGTCGTCTATCGCGACACCGCGCAGAACTTCAATCCCCTGGCCGCCACCGCGGGCAAGATCACCGTGGTCGAAGTGGAAGAGATCGTCGAGCCAGGCGAGCTGCCCCCCGACCAGATCCACACCCCGGGCATCTACGTCGACCGCATCATCCAGGGCAGCTTCGAGAAGCGCATCGAGAAGCGCACCGTGCACCAGGGCTGAGCGTTTTACTCACGATCAACGATGAGGCGAGCCTGCTCGTCAATCATTAAAGACAAGAGGCATCAACGATGGCACTGACTCGCGAACAGATGGCAATGCGCGTGGCGCGCGAACTCGAGGACGGCTTCTACGTCAACCTGGGCATCGGCATTCCCACCTTGGTGGCCAACTACGTACCGGACGACATCGACGTCATGCTGCAGTCCGAGAACGGCCTGTTGGGCATGGGCCGCTTCCCCACCGAGGAGGAAGTGGATCCGGACATGATCAACGCCGGCAAGCAGACCGTCACGGCCCGGCCCGGTGCGGCGATCTTCTCTTCCGCGGAATCCTTCGCCATGATTCGCGGCGGCCACGTCGACCTGACCGTGCTCGGCGCCTTCGAGGTCGACCAGAACGGCAACATCGCTTCCTGGATGATTCCCGGCAAGCTGATCAAGGGCATGGGCGGCGCCATGGATCTGGTGGCCGGGGCCGAGAACATCATCTGCACCATGACCCACGCCTCCAAGCACGGCGAATCCAAGCTGCTGGAGTCCTGCAACCTGCCGCTCACCGGGGCCGGCTGCATCAATCGGGTGCTCACCGACCTGGCCTACCTCGAGATCAAGGACGGCGCCTTCATCCTCAAGGAGCGCGCCCCCGGCGTCTCCGTCGATGAGATCAAGGAGAAGACCGCCGGCAAGCTGATCGTCCCCGAGCACGTGCCGGAGATGGTCTTCGCCGACTGAGACACACGCTTCAACACTCGCGACAAGACAACGGCCCGGGCACATGCCCGGGCCGTTGTCGTTGGAGGCAGCCCGTCGCGGTGGCCAAGTGCCGAAAAACTGACCATTCCGAGTGTCCCGGCCAAGCCATGGGGGTCATGGTCGCTTGTGCCGGGGCGATGCACAGCGTTATCCACAGATTTTGTGGATGGACTCGAGATGTCAGGTCAGTTCGCAGCGCGTGTGATGGGGCAGCAGCAGCTCCGCGGCGCGCTCCTGGTTGGCGCTGACATGCTTCTGAACCAGCGCCAGACCGCCGAAGGACAGGCGGTGTTCGTCGCCTTCGGCGAACACCAGCCGTCGCGACAGGCTGGGGTAGAAGCGGTAATTCAGCAGCGGGGAGATCGGCAGGACGCCGTGATGGCGATCGGCATTGCCGGCCAGGCCCGACTGGGCGAGGGCGCCATCGAGGTGGGTGATGTCCTGGCCGATGCGGGAGCAGTCGAAGCCCGGATGATGCAGCCGTGGGCCCATCGCCGCGAGCCAGCCGGCCAGCGGGTGGGCTGCCGCCAGGGTCTGGTAGGTGGACCAGGTCGGCATCGGCCAGGGCCGGCCGCGGCACAGCAGGTTCTGTCCGCGGCAGTCGGCCGGTGACGCCTGGGACACCAGCTGCTGCAGGGTTTCCCGCGGCCTCCGCGACAGGGTGCCGAGCTGCAGCTCGGCCAGCACCAGCCAGGCACCGTCGTCGGGCGCCGCCAGCAGGGTGGCCAGCAGGCCGCGGTCGGCCATGGCATAGCGCTGTACCGGCCGGTAGCCGAAGCGCACCAGGGGCGGCAGCAGGGCCTCCATGGCCCAGGGACCGTGATTGAGCGTCAGCAGCGCCAGATACTCCGGCGGCAGCTCCACCGGCCACAGACGCAGCCCGCCCAAATCCGGATGTTGATGGACATAGTCCAGCCAAAGCTGCTGGACGAACTCTTCCCGTTGCATCCTGCCTACCCTCTGTACGGTTCCCGTGCCCTGAGTGGCAGTGTAAGCGGCGGGGGTGTGGGCAGATTCAACGAGTGAGGAAATGAATCTCATGACGCACGAAGGCCGCCCCGGAGGGCGGCCTTCATGGCACGGGTGGGCGGTTGCTTACTGGGCAGCCGCGGCCGGCAGCAGCTCCTGCTCACGCACGAATTGATCAAATTCGGTGAAGCCGCCGATATGCGTCTGGTCGGCGAAGATCTGCGGTACGGTCTCGACCGGCTTGCCGATGGTCTTCTCCATATCGGCCTTGGTGATGCCTTCCTCGTGGATGTCCACGTAGCGGAAGCCCTGGATGGCATCGTGGCTCTCGAGCTTCTCGGCAAGATCCTTGGCGCGAACGCAGAAGGGGCAGCCGGGGCGACCGAAGATAACGACGAACATGCAATGACTCCTTGCATCGACGATGCATGATAAAGGGGGGAGAAAATCGGCCGCTATTGTGACCCAGGCGAGATCGTTTGGCCAATAGGCGGCGCCTGATGCCGCGATAACTCTCTGCTATAGCCCTCTGCTATAACTCTCTGCTACAACCCTCTGCTCTGGCGCTCCCGTCGGGCGCACGGCGGGGCGGAGATCAGACGCTGCCGTTGTCGCTGACGTCGGCGCGCCGCAGCAGCTGGGCGAGCGGGTCGTGGATGGCGGGGCTGGTGACCAGCAGGTTCTCGCCATACAGGTCCTCGGGAATGCCTCCCGGCACGGGATAGAGATGTCCGGTGCGCGCGCCCGCCTCGCGGGCAACCAGCAGTCCGGCCGCCAGGTCCCAGGGCGAGACGCTCTCGTAGTAGGCGTCCAGGCGGCCGCAGGCCACCGCGCACAGGTCGAGGGCCGCGGAGCCGGCGCGGCGCACGTCCTGGCAGTGGGTGAGCACGGCGGTCAGGCGGCGCATCAGCGGCGGGCGGCTGTCCTGGCGATAGGGAAAGCCGGTGCCGACCAGGCTGTGTGACAGGCTGCGTGCGCCGCTGACGTGTATCGGCTCGCCGTTGCGCCAGGCGCCGCGACCGGCCAGCGCCGTAAAGGTTTCGCCGAGGAAGGGCGCGTGGACCACGCCGACACGCAGCTGGCCGCCGCTGGCCCAGCCGATGGAGACCGCCACATGGTGCAGTCCATGGGCGAAGTTGACGGTGCCGTCGATGGGATCCACCACCCACAAGGCCTGGGGCTTCTCGAGCGCCTCGCGGTCGGGGGCAAGCTCTTCGCTGAGTCGCGACTCGTCCGGGAAGCTCGCCTGGAGGCGTTCGCTGATGTAGGTGTCGACCTCCACGTCGACATCGGTGACCAGCTCCTGGCCGTTCTTGTAGCGATGATCGAAGCCGCCTTCCTCGCGGGCCTCGACGATCAGCCGGCCGGCGTGGGTGGCGATGTCGACGGCGATTTCCAGGCGCTGTTCGGGGGACATGGCGGCTCCTCTGGGTGAACGAACGCCTCCATGCTAGCAGGCCCTCCGTCCCATGCCGAACCCCGCCGTGGCGGTTATACTGGCGGCCCCATCGCTCACGGAGGCAGAATGCAGGCACTCACGGCCGAGCAGTACGACCGCCTGGCACGTCTGGCCCAGGCCTGGCAGCGCGAACACCTCGTGGCGGCCAAGGTCGAGCCTCACTTCAATCCGCGGCTGGGCGTGGATGCGCTGTGTTTCCAGCCCTGGACGACGGACCAGGGCCACCACGGCCTGCTGGGTGCCCTGATCACCCCCGTCTCGCTATCGCTGGTATGGATGCCGAACGACGCCGAACGTCCCGCCCAGGCGCCCGGCGATCGCTTGGTGCTGGCGCTGCCCTCCGGCCGCTATCCCTTCCACGCCGAACGGCTCGGCGATGACATGCGCCTGTGGCGCTGCCCGCTGCTCGACGACCTATCCGACCTCGAATCACTGGCACACGGCAGCCGGCTGGCCCAGCGGCTGATGGAGCAGGTGATGGAGGGGGAAGACTGAAGAGGGAAGAAGGAAGAAGCCCGCAGTCCGAAGCCCGAAGCCACACCGTCTTCTGGTGCACTGCGGCAAAGGCTCATATGCTGGAGGCACACTCACCACTCACCCCCAGCCACGAATCGGAGCGAGGAGATACCATGACCGCCCAAAGTACCACCCCACGCGTCGCGCTGGTGACAGGCACCAGCAGCGGGATCGGCGAGGCCGTCGTACGCCACTTCTGTGAACTGGGGCATCAGGTCCTGGCCGTGGATTTCAATCCCGCCGGGAAGGAGGTCGCGGAACGTGCCGGGGCCGCTTTCTTCCAGGCCGACCTGACCGATGGCGAGGCCTGCAAGGCGGCGGTGGCCGATGCCCTGAAGCGCTTCGGCCGGCTCGATATCCTGGTCAACAACGCCGGCATCCAGCACGTCTCGCCGATCGAGGACTTTCCCGAACAGCAGTGGCGGCGCATCATCGACCTGATGCTGACCGCGCCGTTCCTGCTCACCCAGGCCGCCTGGCCGTCGATGCGCGAAGCCGGCTGGGGCCGTATCGTCAATATCGCCTCGGTGCATGCCCAGGTCGCCTCGCCGGGCAAGTCCGCCTACATCAGCGCCAAGCACGGGCTGATCGGCCTGACCAAGACTGCCGCGCTGGAAGGCGGCCCCCAGGGCATCACCGCCAACGCCCTGTGTCCGGCCTACGTGAAGACACCGCTGGTCGACAACCAGATCGCCGACCAGGCCAAGCTGCACGGCATGGAAGAGCAGGAAGTGATCGAGCAGATCATGCTCAAGAACGCCGCCGTCAAGCGACTCATCGACCCCGACGAAGTCGCCTCGCTGGTCGGCTACCTCGCCTCCGACGCCGCCGGCGCCGTCACCGGCGCCAGCTGGAATATCGATCTGGGGTGGACGGCGCAGTAGCCCGGCTTCACCGGCTTAAGCTTGAAGAGCGGTGCTTCGCACCTGGAAGAACGCCCGCTTCGCGGGCTTAAGCTGGAAGCTTGAAGAAAACCCGGCCGGGCTTCGCCCGGAGCTTGAAGTCATAAGCTTGAAGCTGGAAGAAAACCCTTGACCCCATGATGGCGGGGTTCATGCTGCCTTCCAGCTTCCAGCTTCCAGCTTCCAGCTTCCAGCTTCCAGCTTCCAGCTTCCAGCTTCCAGCTTCCAGCTTCCAGCTTCCAGCTTCCAGCTTCCAGCTTCCAGCTCCGGCAAAGCCGGGTTCAGCGCCTCACCGGCCTCTTCTGCAGCTTGCGCTGCAGCGTGCGGCGGTGCATGCCGAGCGCTCGGGCGGTGGCGGAGATGTTGCCGTCGTGCTCCTGGAGTACCTTCTGGATGTGCTCCCAGGTCAGGCGGTTGATCGACGGCGGATGCTCGGCGACTTCGGCCTCGGGGTCGCCTTCCTCACGGGAAAGGGCGGTCAGCACTTCGTCGGCGTCTGCCGGCTTGCACAGGTAGTTCACCGCGCCGAGCTTGATGGCTTCCACCGCCGTGGCGATGCTCGAGTAGCCGGTCAGCACCACCACGCGGCAGTCCGGCACCAGTGCCAGCAGCTCGGGCAGCAGCTTGAGGCCCGACTCCTGTTCCAGCTTGAGGTCCAGGGTGGCCATGGTCGGGCGGTGCTGACGTGCCAGCGACAGCGCCTGGGTTGCATCGTGGGCCACCAGTGCATCGAAGCCGCGCCGGCTCATGGCGCGATGCAGCACATGGCAGAACATCTCGTCGTCGTCGATGATCAGCAGGCGTTCGGCAGTCTCTTGCATGGCTTCCTCGCGGGTCGTGTCAGTTGGCGGGCGCGCTGCGAGGCAGTGTCACCTCGGTCAGGGTCCCGCCTTCGGGATGATTGTACAGTCTCACCCCGCCGCCGAAGCGGTTGATGGTGGCGTGGGTCAGGAACAGACCGATCCCCAACCCCTTGCTCTTGGTGGAAACGAAGGTCTCGCCGAGCTGGTCGGCTATGGTCAGCGAGACCCCGGGGCCGTGGTCGCGGATGTCGATCACCACCTCATCGGGGTTCCAGTCGAGCTGGATCATGATGTCGTTCGGGTTGGCGTCGGCGGCGTTGTTGAGCAGGTTGGTCAGCGCCTGGGCGAGGGTAGTGTCCACCGCCAGGCGCGGGGTGCCCCGGCGTCCGGTCACCTCAAGCCGATAGCCGACGTCGGGGCGCAGCACCAGCCAGCGTTGCACCACTTCGGCCAACCACTCCTGGGCATCGCGGATCTCGGGGCGGGCCATGCGCCGCCGATCGGCGTTGTCTACCAGGTGCCGCAACCGCGACTTGCAAGTGTCGACCTGCTCGCGCAGCAGGTCGATGTCCTTCTCCAGCAGCTCGTTGCCCTTGGCATCCTCACGCATCTCCTTGAGCAGCACCGCCATGGTCGACAGCGGGGTGCCCAGCTCGTGGGCGGTGCCGGCGGCCTGGGTAGCCACCGCCAGCACTTGCTCGTTGCGCAGCACCGCCTCGCGGGTCCGCGACAGGGCCTGTTCGCGGCCGCGCAGGGCGCGGGCCATCTTGAAAATGAAGAAAGTCACCAGGCCCGCGGAGAGCGCGAAGTTCATCCATACGCCCAGGATATGCAGGCTGATGCCGTCCTGAAGATGCGGCAGGCCGAGCTGCGGCACCGGATGATAGAAGAACATCAGGAAGCTGGTGCCGGCCAGGCCGGCGGCGGCCACGCCCCAGGCATATCGCCAGGGCAGGGTCGCGGCGGCGATGGTCACCGGCACCAGGTAATAGTTGATGAACGGGTTGGTGGCGCCGCCGGTAAAGTAGAACAGTAGGGTCAAGCCGGCCATGTCGGCCAGCAGGTGCGCCAGGTATTCGCGATGGGTGACGTCCCGCGGGCGGCCCAGCCGCCACCAGGTACCGATGTTGATCAGCGCCATCACCACGATCACCGCGCCTACAGCGGGCAGGTCGAGCTCGAAGCCGAGCCCCTGCACGCCGATGACGATGCCGGTCAGGAAGCCGGTCCAGGTGATGCCGCGCACGATGGTCAGGCGCACCATGTTGCGGTTGGGGGTGGACAGCGGCAGGGGCAGGGCGGCTTGCATGGGCACTCCACGAGACAAGGGCTGAACGATGATAACCGATCCCCGGGGGCGCCCGTCGCCCCGCGGCGATCTGTCGCCCGGCGCATCGCATGCTGGACAATCGCGCAGAAGATCTGCGCGCCCACGAAGACCTGCCGGTGGCACTCAAGCCCTGTGGGAGCGCTCTTCAGAGCGCGAAAGCAGAGCCTCGAGGTATCCAGTCATCCCTCGCGCAGCAAGCCGGAACGCCGGACCGTGCGCCCCCACGAAAGCCTGCCGGTGGCTCCGACTTGCATGGCGCGAGGATCCTCTGCAGCTGCTAGGGTGGATGGAGGTCACAAGAAGTGAACTTTCATCATGCCGGCTTCCCACTCTTGCCGCCTCAGGAAGGGGCGCAGTTCCTCGCCCGGTTACTGCTACCTGATCACCATGGTGACGGCATCCCGTCGCCCGGTGTTCCGCGATTACCGACATGCTGCCAGCGCCTCTCGCCAATTCTATGCTCCGGCCGTCGTCCAGCACGGCGATACGCTCTGCTACGTGGTCATGCCTGACCATGTTCACTGGCTAGTACAGTTGAAGGGTGACCTGTCCTTGCTGGTGCGAATCTATAAGTCGCGGGTATCCATCGCAGTCGGCAAGCCAATCTGGCAGCCGGGTTTCCACGATCATGCCCTGCGACATGAGGAAGAGCTCAAGGCCATGGCCCGCTATGTGGTGGCCAACCCCCTGAGAGCTGGGCTTGTGAGCCATATTACTGATTACCCTTACTGGAATGCGGTCTGGTTGTGAACCTCGCTGAGCCTCATGGTAGACAACACAAAAACCATCGCGCAGCGAGCTGCGCTCCCACGAAAACCTGTCCGATGGCTCCGACTCGCTGAGTGGGGCTCTTCGTGGGAGCGCTCTTCAGAGCGCGAAAGCGGAGCCTCGAGGTATCCAGTCACCCCTCGCGCAGCAAGCCGGACCCGGACCGTGCGCTCCCACGAATGCCTGTTCGGTGGCACTGATGCACTGAGGGGTGCTTTTCGTGGGAGCGCTCTTCAGAGCGCGAAAGCGGAGTCTCGAGGTATCCAGTCACCCATCGCGCAGCAGAGCGGAACCCGGACCGTGCGCTCCCACGAAAACCTGCTCGGTGGCACTCAAGCCCTGTGGGAGCGCTCTTCAGAGCGCGAAAGCGGAGCCTCGAGGTATCCAGTCACCCCTCGCGCAGCAAGCCGGAACGCCGGACCGTGCGCTCCCACGAAAACCTGCTGGTGGCACTCAAGCCCTGTAGGAGCGCTCTTCAGAGCGCGAAAGCGGAGCCTCGAGGTATCCGGTCATCCCTCGCGCCGCAGAGCCGGAGCCGGACCGTGCGCTCCCACAAAAACCTGGCAGGTGGCTCCGATTCGCTGAGGGGTGCTTTTCGGTGTGCGCTGGTCGTCGGAGCCGGTCGGTATTGTATATTGGGGATCTCGAATCCTGGCCAATGAGCGTGCTCGATGCGACGACTGCTGATCCCCGTGCTGTTCCTGGCCCTTGGCCTGGGGGCCTTCCTGGGGCTGCGCGCCACCCGGCCCGAGCCTGCCCAGGTGGCGCCCCAGGAGCGCAGCTGGCGGGTCGAGACGCTTGTCGTCGAGCTGGCATCGCACACGCCGCTGCTGCCGCTGTATGGCGAGATCGTGGCGCCGGAGACGATCACCTTCACCGCGCCGCTCCCCGCCCGCGTCGCCAGCCGCCCGGTGCGCGATGGCCAGCGGGTGGCCGAGGGCGAGACGCTGGTCTCCCTCGACGAGGCCGACGTGGCGCCCGTGGTTGCCCGCGCCGAGGCCCGGGTCGCCGACCTCCAGGCGCAGATCGACGCCGAGCGGGTGCGTCAGGAAAGCGACCAGACGGCGCTCTCGCGTGAGCGGGAACTGCTCGACAACGCCCAGCGGCGGCTCTCGCGAACCCGTTCGCTGGCCGACCGCAACCTGGCCTCGCCGTCGGCGCTGGACGATGCCCGCGATGCCCTGGCCCAGGCCCGCGTCACCGTGGATGCCCGCGAAGGCGCCATTGCAGGGCACCCGGCACGGCTGGCGCAGCTTGAGGCGGGGCTCGCCGAGGCCCGGGCCAGTCTCGCCGAGGCCCGCCGCGACGCCGAGCGTTCCAGCGTCGCGGCGCCTTTCGATGGCATCGTCAGTAGCGTGGCCGTGGCGCCCGGCGAGCGTGTCGCTGAAGGTGCCGAGCTGCTGTCGATCTATCCCCTAGACGGCCTCGAGCTGCGTGCCCTGGTGCCCAACGCCTATCTCGCCGAGCTGCAGGCCGCCCTGGATGCCGGACAGCACCCGATCGCCCTCGGCGAGGGCGAGGGCGCGGGCTTCCGGCTGAACGGTTTCGTCGGCGAGAGCGCCCCCGGCGGCACCGAGGCGATCCTGCGGCTCGACGGCGAGCCCCATGGCCTGCGACCGGGCAGCCTGGTGGACGTGCGCTTGCAGCGTCCGGCCGTGCCCGAGAGCCTGGCGGTGCCGGCCAGTGCGCTGTACGGCGACGATGTGCTCTACCTGCGCGACGCCGACGATCGCATGCATCGCCTCCAGGTGCTGCGCCATGGCCTGGTGGCCGGCCCCGATGTGGCGGGTCGTGGAACCAGCCCCGGTGATAGCGCCGGCGCGCGTCTCGCCCCGTCGGGCGACAGCTGGGTGCTGGTCAGCGGCGAAGGGCTCAGCGACGGCCAGCGGGTGATCGTCACCCACCTGCCTAATGCCGTCGAGGGGCTCAAGGTCGAGGTCGCCGGCGACGAGGAGGACGCATGAGCCGCCGCGGCGGGCCGCTGGGTTTCTTCGTTCATCACCGAGTCGCCGCCAACCTGGTGATGCTGGTCATGCTGCTGGGCGGCGCCCTGGGCCTGACGCGCATGAACATCCAGTTCTTTCCCGACTTCGCCCTCGACGTGGTCAGCGTGAGCACGGTGTGGAGCGGTGCCGCCGCGGAGGACGTGGAGCAGGGCATCACCCAGCCGCTGGAGCAGCGCCTGCGCAGCGTCGACGGCCTCAAGCGCATGACCTCGACGTCGGCCCAAGGCGTCTCCAGCATCACCCTGGAGTTCCGCGAAGACACCGACCCGGTGCTGGCGCTGGACGACGTGCGCCAGCGGGTCGATGAGTTCACCCACCTGCCGGTCGACGCCGAGGAGTCGCGGATCAGCCGGATGGCACACTACGAGCCGGTGGCGAGGCTGCTGATTCACGGCGGGGTATCCGCCGATGAGCTGCGCCACCTCGCCAACCGCCTGGAGGACTCGTTGCTGCAGGCGGGTATCGACCGGGTGGAAACCCAGGGTCTGCCCGAGCAGCAGATCAGCATCGAGGTGCCCGCGGAAAGGCTGCAGGGCCTGCAGCTGAGCCTCGACGAAATCGCCGAGCGCATCGACGTCATGTCCCGTGATTTGCCCGCCGGGCTGCTCGGCCAGCAGGACGGTGCCCGCGAGCTGCGCGCCATCGAGCAGCGGCGCAGTGCGGCCGGCTTCGCCGAGCTGCCGATCCTCAGTAGCGACCGCGTCCAGATACGGCTCGGCGATATCGCAACCATCCGCCAGGAACCTCGCGAAGGGGAAGTCACCCTCAGCCAGGACGGCCAGGCGGCAGTGGAGCTGCTGCTGCAGCGCACCGCCGACGGCAACTCCCTGGCGGCTGCAGACACCCTGCAGCGCTGGCTCGACGAGACCCGCCCCGGGCTCCCTCCCACGGTGACCCTCGAGGTCCACGACGAGACCTGGCAGCTGATTGCCGAGCGCATCTGGCTGCTGATCGGCAACGGGCTGGGCGGCCTGCTGCTGGTGCTGGGCCTGCTCTACTTCTTCCTGCCGGCGCGGGTGGCCTTCTGGGTAGCGATCGGCATCCCCACGGCCTTTCTCGGCGCCATGGCGACCTTCTGGATCATCGGCGGCTCGATCAACATGATCTCGCTGTTCGCGCTGATCATGGCGCTGGGGGTGATCGTCGACGACGCCATCGTGGTCGGCGAGGACGCCGACGCCCACTTCCGCCAGGGAGAGGCGCCGCGGCACGCCTCGGAAGGTGCGGCGCGGCGCATGCTGTGGCCGGTCATGGCCTCGTCGCTGACCACCATCGCGGCCTTCATGCCGCTGCTGATGGTGGGCGGCGTGATCGGCAGCATCCTCGGCGACATTCCGATGGTGATGATCTGCGTGCTGGTCGCTTCGCTGCTGGAGTGCTTCGTGGTGCTGCCCGCGCACCTGCGCAATGCCTTCGTGCCCGCCCGTTCCGCCAGGCGCCACCCGCTGGCGCGCGCCCGCGAACGCTTCGAGGCCGCCTTCGACGCCTTCCGCGAGGGGCCGTTCCGGCGCTTCTCGGCGCTGACCCTGCGCTACCGCGCCGCCACCCTGGCCGCGGCGGTGGCCGTGGTGCTGGCCACGGTGGGGCTGCTGGTCGGCGGGCGGCTGGCCTTCAACTTCTTCCCCACGCCGGAGCCCAACGTGCTCTACGCCAACGCCAGCTTCGTCGCCGGCACCGATCGCGAGCGGATCGACGCCTTCCTGTCGCGGCTCGAGGCGAGCCTCGAGGCCACCGACGAGGCGCTGGGCGGCGAGCTGGTCAGCCATGCCGTGACCCGTCACGGCGCGGTGATCGCCGAAGGCGCGGCCGGGCGAAGCGGCGATAACCTGGGCTCGATCATGGTCGAGCTGGTGCCTTCCGACGACCGCACCGTGCGCAACGCCGAGTTCATCCGCGCCTGGCGCGATCGCCTGGCCCTGCCGGCGGGGCTCGAGAACCTGACCATCACCGAGCGCAGCGCCGGGCCGCCCGGCAAGGACGTCAACGTGCGCCTGACCGGAGAGTCCGCCGAGGCCCTGAAGCGTGCCGCCGAGTCGCTGTCGCGTTCCCTGACCCAGCTACCCGGCGTACTTGATACCGAGGACGACATGCCTTGGGGCCGCGAGCAGCTGATCTACCGGGTCAGCCCGCGCGGCGAGGCGCTGGGGCTGACCACCCGCGAGCTGGGCCGCCAGCTGCGTGCCGCCTTCGACGGTCAGCTGGTGCAGGTCTACCAGGACGGGCCCGACGAAGTCGAGGTGCGGGTGCTGCTGCCCCGCGAGCAGCGCGAGCGCCTGGCCTCGCTGTCGCGGCTGTCGATCCGCACGCCGGACGGGCGCTTCGTGCCCCTCGACCAGGTCATGTCGCTTGACCATCGCCAGGGGTTCGAGGCGCTGCGCCATGCCGACGGGCGCCTGGCGGTGGAGGTCACCGCCGAAGTGGACACCGCGGTCAACACGCCCGATCGCATCCTTGCCAACCTCGAGGCTTCGGTGTTGCCGGCGCTGATGCGCGATCACGGCGTGCGCTACAGCTTCGAGGGCCGCGCCGCCGACCAGCGCGACACCTTCGCCGACATGCGCGTCGGGCTGATGGTCGGGCTGGCGCTGATGTACGTGGTGCTGGCCTGGGTATTCGCCTCCTGGAGCCTGCCGCTGATCGTCATGGCGATCATTCCGCTGGCCCTGGTGGGGGCGCTGGTGGGGCACTGGCTGCTGGGGCTGGACCTGACCATGCTGTCGCTCTTCGGCCTGTTCGGGCTGTCCGGCATCGTGGTCAACAACGCCATCATCCTGGTCACCTTCTATCGGCAGCAGCGTCACCGAGGGCTTGCGATCGACGCCGCGCTCAACGAGGCCGTGGTGCAGCGGGTGAGGGCGGTGGTGCTGACCTCGCTGACCACCATCGGCGGGCTTATGCCGCTGCTGTTCGAGACCTCGCTGCAGGCCCAGTTCCTGATTCCCATGGCGGTGTCGATCGCTTTCGGCCTCGGGCTCTCGACGCTGCTGGTGCTGGCGGTGATCCCGGCGCTGCTCAGCTACCTGGAACACCTGCGCATGCGCCTCGGGCGCGATGCGCTGCCGGAATCGACCTGAGCCCGGCGGCCGGGTGGCTTGTAGGGGGCAGCCGATCCGCCGATCGGAGGTGGGTCAGAGAGCACCGCCCTCGACCAGTTCCGCCAGTAGCTCGGGCTGCCGTGGCAGCAGGCCGACCCTGAGCCCCAGCGGCCGGAAGACTCGATCGAGGCTCGCCATGGAAGCGTTGCCCGCATCCCGCTCGATGTCCGACAGGGTACGCCGGCTGACGCCGGCCAGCTCGGCGTAGGCCGTCTGGGTCAGGCCAAGCACCTCGCGGCGCAGGGTGCGCAGCACGCGGCCCTCGGTCGTCTCGCCGCGCATCAGCAGGCGTAACTGTTCGAGCAGTGCCGCCTGGCGGTCGTCTGGAGAGCGCAGTCGAGGCTTCATGCCAGCCCCCAGCGTGCCAGGCGGGCATCGAGATGGTTCAACCCCACCGCCGGCATATCCAGGATGCGCGCCGGTACGCCGCGATCCGCCAGTCGGTCGCGAAGGCCTCTCAGCCGTTCGCCCTGCGCCTGCAACTCGGCCATCAGCCGCTCCGGCGCCACCAGGTCGCCCAGGCTGTCGGCGACGGCTGGCCAGTCGATGTCGCCGCCTCGTTCCAGTTCAGGCCCCCACTGGGTAGTCCGGGTGATGCCCTCCGGGTCGGCCTTCATGGGCGCGAAGTCGTAGACCGGGGCATGCCAGATGCCCTCGGGACGCTTGAGCAGGGCGGCATTGCGGCCGTGATTGTCGGAGTTGCCGAAGGCCATGTTAAGCAGGTCGCTGTCCTGCTCGCCGGCGCTGAGATCCTGAAGGTCCAGATGATCGACCCAATATCGGCGGCTGGCACCTGTGGGCATGATGTCCTCGAGAAAGCCGAACCAGCGGCCACAACGATGGGTCATCATCAGTTCGACGGGCAGGGTCAGGCTGCAGGCGTGTTCATCATCGTGGAACATCCATGCCAGGGCATACTCCTGAAGGTAGCCGAGCCTGGCAGGCCCTCGGGTTCCCAGCTCGGGGGAGGGCAGTTCGACGAGCGCCGCATCCTGCCAGCGTGCTTGATGATAGATCTGAAGGGTCAGTTGCATGGCGAATCATCATGAGCAGTATAGTGCTCATGATAGTGTCCAGTGACAGAAAATGCGAAGTAAGCTGCTCAAAAATAGGCGAGGTGATAGTTTTTGAGCGTCATACTGCTCATTTGAATGAGCCAGCCCCTGTTCGCCTCCGTGCAGTCGAGCCGGAACGCCGGACCGTGTTCCCCCACGAAGACCTGCCGGTGGCACTGAGCCCTGTGGGAGCGCTCTTCAGAGCGCGAAAGCGGAGCCTCGAGGTATCCAGTCACCCCTCACGCAGCAAGCTGCGCTCCCACGAAGACCTGCCGGTGGCTCTGGCTTGCTGAGAGGCACTTTTCGGCGAATGGCGCCGTTAGGCGCCCGATAGTATCCAGAACCCCAACTTCTCGCGCAGCAAGCTGCGCTCCCACGAAAACCTGCTTGGTGGCACTGAGCCCTGTGGGAGCGCTCTTCAGAGCGCGAAAGCGGAGCCTCGAGGTATCCAGTCACCCCTCGCGCAGCAAGCCGGAACGCCGGACCGTGCGCTCCCACGAAGACCTGCCGGTGGCACTGAGCCCTGTGGGAGCGCTCTTCAGAGCGCGAAAGCGGAGCCTCGAGGTATCCAGTCACCCCTCACGCAGCAAGCTGCGCTCCCACGAAAACCTGCTTGGTGGCTCCGGCTCGCCATCGCCCAAACGCAAGCATGCCGGGCGCTGGGCCCGGCATGTGTTACGCGTCATGCGGCAACGGCATCAGAAGCGATACGTGATGCCGCCACCGATGGTCACGGGGTTGAGCTTGACGGTGCCGAGGTCATTGCCGTTGCGCTCGGCTTCCGCATCGATATCGGCATATTGGGCAAAGCCGGAGACGCTGAGATAGTCATTCACCATCAGGTCGACGCCCAACTGGCCTGTTACGCCGTAATCAGAATCGATGTCGATATCACCCGCTGATGTGTCAACGTTAGAGAAGTGGGTGTAGTTTACGCCCAGTCCCATGTAAGGCTGAACGCGAGAATCCAGGCCACCCAGCGGATAATAGTTCAGCAGCAGGTTGACCGGCAGGCGGTCGACGGTGCCTAACTCTTGGCCGGCCAGGCCGAAGTCGTGCTCGATCTCTTCACTGGTGGACAGTTCAATGCCGAACTTGTCGTGGAACAGATAACCACCGGCCAGAGTGGCGCCACCTTCGTCGGAGACGTTGTGGGTCTCGATGTCGCTTTTGGCGTAGCCGCCGCGGACGTAGACGTCGCCCGCCTGATACGCCATGGCCGCGGAGCTGGCCAAGAGCATGGTGGACAGGGTGCCGATGGTGAGTAGGGCAGTTCGCTTCATGATGATCTCCATTTCATGTTGGGGCATTCCCTGCGAATCCTAAGAATCATTGTCTTTTGATGTGTTTGTCTTCAAAGCCGGGTGTGACATTTTGTGACTATTTAGTCGCCATCTTGGCAGGTTGGTGCGGTGCTACAAAGTCACCCGCCGAAGTTTGACGTTATTCTCGACTTGCGCCAAGTAATATATCCAAATAGTTGGCTTACCTGACTTGAAAGATAAAACATATCCATGCCGAATTTGACATTGTTCATGATTATTCATGGCTAGGGCCGAGTCATTGAAGCCTTGCTATGTTTCCTGACTTTCGGGCTGCTTGGGTCGACCTGCTGCCAAGCGATGACTTTCTTATGTGGTGCGCCTGCGAGGGGCTGGCAGGCTCGAGGAGGGCTACAGCCATGGCTTCACTTGCCGCGTGGCCTGGTTGACATCCTGAGCACGACCTATCAATCGGGGCGAGTTAGGCTGAATACTGCACAGGAAATAACCTTGTTCGACTTGGCTATTTTAGCAAACGCTATTGTACGCGTCTACGGTACCCTTCCTTGCTTAAGGTGAGTCTCTTAACTCTGATTGTCGCTATGTGGCGACTAGCTGTAAGGAGTGTGAGCCCGTATAATGCGCACCTCATTGGTATTCTCATATAAGCCGATCACAGGACGTGGTACATAGGCATCGGCGCCATCGTTGATCAAGGGCAAGGGAATCGCCCGGTGTCAATCCCCGGGCGGTAGCGTGCCTGCTCAGTTGGAGTAAGTTTTTTCATGGCATGGGATGCCTGGCTCAGTCTGTCGTGCGTCGTTGCCGTGCTGCTGGCGCTCGCCCTCACTCGCATCGCCCCGGATGCGCTGCTCATGGCCTCGCTGGCCTTTCTCGTGGTCAGCGGCGTGCTCGATCCCTCCCAGGCACTTGCCGGCTTTTCCAACCCGGGGGTGATGACAATCGGCGCCCTGTATGTGGTCGCCGCCGGCCTCAAGGAAACCGGGGCCGTGCTGTGGGTCGCCAATGCGCTGCTTGGCCAGCCCGCGACGCTCAAGCGTGCGCAGTGCCGGATGCTGGTGCCGGCATCGGTACTCAGCTCCTTCATGAACAACACCACCGTGGTGGCCATGTTCATCCCCGCCATCCAGGAATGGTCGCGCAAGCTTGGGCTGACGCCCTCCAAGCTGCTCCTGCCCCTGAGCTACATCGCCATCCTCGGCGGCACCTGTACCCTGATCGGCACCAGCACCAACTTGGTGGTGGACGGCCTGCTGCAAAGCGAAAAGCAGGTCTCGATGGGCATGTTCGACCTGGCGGCGGTGGGCATTCCGGTGCTGCTGATCGGCGGGGCCTTCCTGATGCTGTTCGCCGACCGCCTGCTGCCGCGCCGCGAAGGGGTGATCGAGCAGCTCGACCACGCCCGGGAATACAGCGTCGAATTCGTGGTGGCCGAGGGCGGTGCCCTGGTCGACAAGACCATCGCCGAGGCCGGGCTGCGTAACCTGCGTCACGGCTACCTGGTTGACATCGAACGCGGCGGACGCTTGATGACCGCGGTGCCGCCGGATACCCAACTGATGAGCGGCGACGTGCTGATTTTCATCGGCGCGCCGGAATGTGCCCGCGAGCTGCGCCGGGTGAGAGGCCTGACCCCGGCCAACGGCGACGTCCACAAGCTCGACATCGACAATCACCACCGCTGCCTGGTCGAGGCCGTCATCGGGTCGGACTTCGCCGGGCTCGGCCAGACCGTCAAGGACTCGCGCTTCCGTTCGCGCTACCAGGCGGTGATCCTGTCGATCTCCCGCCAGGGCCAGCGCCTGCCGGGCAAGGTCGGCGACATTCAGCTGCAGGTCGGTGACACCCTGCTGATGGAGACCGGCCAGCAGTTCGTCGAGCAATATCGCTACCGCAAGGATTTCCTGCTGGTCAGCGCCCTGAACGATTCCACGCCGCCCGACTTTCACAAGGCGCCCATCGCCATGGCGGTACTGTCGATGCTGGTGCTGTCGGCGGCCTCGGGCATGCTCTCGATCCTCGAGGCCGCTCTGCTGGCGGCCGGCGGCATGCTGGTGACCGGCTGCATTACGGTCAGCAAGGCACGCCGCTACGTCGATCTGTCGGTGCTGATCGTGATCTCGGCGTCGTTCGCCCTGGGCGCGGCGATGACCACCTCTGGCGCCGCCCAGGTGATCGCCGGAGCGCTCGTCGACGCCCGCATGGCGCCCTGGCTGGCGCTGGCGATGGTCTATCTGCTGACCACGCTGTTTACCGAACTGATCACCAACAACGCCGCCGCGGTGCTGATGTTCCCCATCGCCATGTCGGTGGCCGAGCAGTTGGGCGTCGACTTCATGCCTTTCGCCGTCGCCATCATGTTCGCCGCCTCGGCCAGCTTCATGACCCCGCTCGGCTACCAGACCAACCTGATGGTCTACGGCCCCGGCGGCTACCGCCTGCTCGACTACCTGAGGCTCGGCGCCCCGCTGAGCCTGATCGTCGGCACCACCGCCGTCGGGCTGATACCGATGGTTTGGCCGTTCTGACCGCTTCGCGGTCAGAGAGCTGGAAGAGCGCTGCTTCGCGGCTGGAAGCTAGAAGCTGGAAGAAAACCCGCTGATCTAGCTGCTCGGTGCATGGGTTTTGACCTTGGGGTGACTTCCAGCTTCAAGCTTCCAGCTCATGGCTTGTTTTAAAGGAGTTTTCGTGACCGATTTCGTAACTAACGACCTGCGCGCCCGCCTGATCGATGGCGTGCATGCTGCGGGCCGCCGCGTGCTGGCGGTCTATGAGCGCGATTTCGCGGTCGAGACCAAGGACGACCAGAGCCCGCTGACCGAGGCGGACATGGCATCGCATCACGCGCTGGTCGAGCTGCTGGAGGCGGCCACGCCCGAGGTGCCGATCCTCTCCGAAGAATCCGGCGACATTCCCTACGCCACTCGCCAGACCTGGCAGCGCTACTGGCTGATCGATCCGCTGGACGGCACCAAGGAATTCATCAAGAAGAACGGTGAGTTCACCCTCAACGTGGCGCTGATCGAGGACGGCGTGCCGGTGTTCGGCATCGTGCACGCCCCGGTGCTGGGGACGACCTGGGTCGGCCAGCATGGGCAGGGCGCCTGGAAGCAGGGCACCGCGGGCTCAGCCGAGCCGATTACCGTGCGCGCGTTGCCGAACCCTGAGCAGGAGGCCTGGAAGATCGTCGGCAGCCGCTCCCACGGCTCGGCCGAATTCGAAGCCTTCTGCGCCGAGCTGCCGGCCCACGAACGGGTCTCCATGGGCAGCTCGCTCAAGCTGTGCCTGGTCGCCGAAGGCGCCGCCGACCTCTACCCGCGCCTCGCCCCGACCAGCGAATGGGACACCGCCGCCGCCCAGGCCGTGGTCACCGCCGCCGGCGGCGACGTGCTCAACGCCCACACCCTCGAACCGCTGCGCTGCAACCAGCAGGACAGCGTGCTCAACCCGTTCTTCATCGTCAGTGGTCAGCGCGACGAGCGCTGGGAAAACGCGCTGCGCTTCCAGCGCAAGCTTGAAGCTTGAAGCCGGAAGTCCCCGGCTTCGCCGGGAGCTAGAAGCCGGAAGCTTGAAGCTGGAAGAAACCCCACGGGAGCCCAGCTTTGGGCATGGTTTTGACTTTGGTGTTTCTTCCAGCTTCTAGCTTCCAGCCGCGAAGCGGCGCTCTTCTAGCTTCGAGCCTTCCCCATTGAATTGGAAAACTTGGATACTCCATGACTGAGATAACCCCCGAACGCCAGACCCACCTCAAGCAGCTCGAGGCCGAGTCGATCCACATCATCCGCGAGGTGGCGGCCGAGTTCCGCAACCCGGTGATGCTGTATTCCATCGGCAAGGATTCCTCGGTGATGCTGCATCTGGCGCGCAAGGCGTTCTACCCGGGTACGCCGCCGTTCCCGCTTATGCACGTCAACACCACCTGGAAATTCCGCGAGATGATCGAGTTCCGCGATCGCATGGCCGAAAAGGCCGGCATGGAACTGATCGAGCACATCAACGAGGAAGGCCGGGCCGCGGGCATCAACCCGTTCGATCACGGCAGCTCCAAGTACACCGACATCATGAAGACCCAGTCGCTGAAGCAGGCGCTGGACAAGCACCGCTTCGATGCCGCCTTCGGCGGCGCGCGCCGCGACGAGGAAGCCAGCCGCGCCAAGGAGCGTGTGTTCTCGTTCCGTGACAAGCACCACCGTTGGGACCCCAAGAACCAGCGCCCCGAACTGTGGAACACCTACAACGCCAAGGTGAACCAGGGCGAATCGATTCGTGTGTTCCCGCTCTCCAACTGGACCGAGCTGGACATCTGGCAGTACATCTACCTCGAATCGATCGACATCGTCCCGCTCTACTACTCCGCCCCGCGCCCGGTGGTGAACCGTGACGGCATGGACATCATGGTCGACGACGACCGCCTGCCGCTGGAAGACGGCGAAGTGCCCGAAGAGAAATGGGTCCGCTTCCGCACCCTCGGCTGCTACCCGCTGACCGGCGCGGTGGAATCCAAAGCCACCACGTTGCCCGAAATCATCCAGGAAATGCTGCTCACTCGCACCAGCGAACGCAGCGGCCGCGCCATTGATCATGACCAGGCGGGCTCGATGGAGAAGAAGAAGCGAGAGGGGTACTTCTAACGCGCCTCAGGCGCGTTAGAAAGACGGAAGAGGGAAGTTGGAAGAGGGAAGAACGTATGGATTTCGAACGCCTGGATGTCTGGAAGCGCTCTGCACGACTATCCGCGTCGCTGTACCGGCATTTTGCTGATTCCCGTGACTTTGGCTTCAAGGATCAGATTACTCGATCCGGCTTGTCCGTCCCCAGTAACATCGCCGAGGGCATGGCTCGGCACTCCGTCAAGGACCGAACCCGATTTCTCTATATTGCCAAGGGCTCTTGTGCTGAACTTCGGACACAGATCTACATTGGCATTGAGATAGGCTACATCGATCGTGAGGAGGGGTATTGTTGGATCAACGAAACCAAGGAAATCGCCGCTATGCTGAGCGGATTGATCCGCAAGCAGGAAGATTTCGGCGCAGGCTGAGTGGTTTTTCTTCCTTCTTCCTTCTTCCTTCTTCACTCTTATTTCTAAAGGCTTCGTCATGTCACACCAATCCGCTTTGATCTCAGACGACATCGAAAGCTACCTAAAGGAACACGAGCAGAAAGACCTGCTGCGTTTCATCACCTGCGGTAGCGTCGACGACGGTAAGTCGACGCTGATCGGTCGCTTGCTGCACGATTCCAAGATGATCTACGAGGATCAACTGGCGGCGATCACCCAGGCGTCCAAGACCAGCGGGACCACCGGCGATGAGGTGGACCTGGCGCTGCTGGTGGATGGCCTGCAGTCCGAGCGGGAGCAGGGCATCACCATCGACGTGGCCTATCGCTTCTTCTCCACCGACCGGCGCAAGTTCATCATCGCCGATACCCCTGGGCATGAGCAGTACACCCGCAACATGGCGACCGGCGCGTCGACCGCCAGCCTGGCGGTGATCCTGATCGATGCTCGCCACGGCGTGCAGACCCAGACGCGTCGCCACAGCTTCATCGCCGACCTGCTGGGCATCCAGCACCTGGTGGTGGCGATCAACAAGATGGACCTGGTCGACTACTCCCAGGCGCGATACGACGAGATCGTCGCCGAGTATCAGGAAATTGCCGGCAAGCTCGGTGCACCGGACATCCGCTTCGTGCCGCTCTCGGCGCTCAAGGGCGACAACGTCGTCAACAAGAGCGAGTCGATGAGCTGGTACGACGGCCCGGCGCTGCTCGAGCTGCTCGAAACCGTCGAGATCACTCACGACCAGAACCTGCGCGACCTGCGCCTGCCGGTGCAGTACGTCAACCGGCCCAACCTCGACTTCCGCGGCTACTGCGGCACCCTGGCCGCCGGCGTGATGAGCCCGGGCCAGAAGGTGAGGGCGCTGCCGTCCGGCAAGGTCTCCACCGTCGAGCGGCTGGTCACCTGGGACGGCGACCTGGACGTAGCCTATCCCGGCCAGGCGATCACCGTGACCCTGGAAGACGAGATCGACATCTCGCGCGGCGACTGGCTGGTGGCCGAGCACGAACAGGTGCCGCTGGCCAACAGCTTCGAGGCCGACATCGTGTGGATGCACGAGACCGCGCTGGAGCCCGGCAAGCTGTACGACATCAAGCTGGCCACCCGCGACGCGGCGGGCAAGGTGGCGGCGATCGACTACCAGGTCGACGTCAACACCCTCGAGCATCGCCACGCCGACCACCTGGACCTCAACGCCATCGCCCGCTGCCGGCTGGAACTGACCGCTCCGGTGCCGGTCGACGACTACCGCACCAGCCCGGGCACCGGCAGCTTCATCATCATCGACCGGCTGACCAACATCACCGTCGGCGCCGGCATGATCCACCAGCCGCTGGATAGCGAGCTGCCCTACGAGTTCCGCGACAACGACAGCAAGGCCAACGTGGTGTGGAACCGCACCAGCGTGACCCAGGGCATGCGCGAGCAGCTCAACGGCCACGCCGGCAAGTGCGTGTGGTTCACCGGCTACTCCGGCTCCGGCAAGTCGACCCTGGCCAACGCCCTGGAAGTGGAGCTCAACCGCCGCGGTTATCACACCATGCTGTTGGACGGCGACAACATCCGCCACGGCCTGTGCAAGGACCTCGGCATGGGCGAGGCCGACCGCGCCGAGAATATCCGCCGCGTGGGCGAAGTGGCACGGCTGTTCGCCGAGGCCGGGGTGATCGTGATCACCGCCTTCATCTCGCCGTTCCGCGCCGACCGCGACGCCGCCCGTGAGCTGTTCGACGACGGCAGCTTCATCGAGGTGCACGTCAACACGCCGCTGGACATCTGCGAGGAGCGCGATCCCAAGGGGCTCTACCAGAAGGCGCGCGAGGGCAAGATCCTGGACTTCACCGGCATCAACAGCCCCTATGAAGTGCCGCGTGACGCGGAAGTCACGGTCAACACCCAGGAAATGAGCCAGCAAGACATGGTCAGCCGCCTGCTCAAGGAGCTATAAGCTCACGAGGCTGTAAGCTCAAGGGCTATAAGTGTGGGCCTGGCGCTGCGATAGTGGCGCCAGGCCCTCGGTGGCCAGCCACTATCGAAGCTCATTCGTCATTGTCGGGGAACGCAGGTCCCAGCGGCCTGCGTTCCCCGACAATGATTCATGAACAATACCGCAGGAAACTCGTCATGCACGATATCCCCACTTGCCGATCAAGCTTGGCGCGGGCAAGGCGACGCACGGCGCGTCGGATGCCACGCCAATGGCAGATGTTCACGCCGCTGCTGATGGCGCTCACGCTCGGCCTCTCCGGCTGTGCCGCGCTGCAGCCGCAGGCAACGCAGAGCGGCTCGGTGATGGCCGATGCCAACGCCGGGCAGCCGCTCGGCGACAACCTCAACGGCTTTCTCAGTCAATCGGCCCCCGGCAGTGCGCTGGCCCTCAACAGCAGCCCCTGGGGCGGCAACGTCCAGGTGATGGCCGATGCGCCATACTACGCGGCCAGCGGCCGTACCTGCCGGCAGCTTCAAGTCACCCAGTTGCGCAGCGGCAACGTGCGCTTCGAGGTGGCCTGTCAACTGGCCAACGGCCAGTGGGCCAGCCAGCGGTTGGTGACGCAAACCGAGTCAGGGAGGACTCGCCGGTGAACCATCGTGATACTTCATGGCTAAGCGCCGCCCTGGTGACGGGCCTGCTGGCCCTGCCCAGCATGGCCAATGCCCAGAATCTCACGCCTTCGCTGGGCCTTTCCGACCAGCAGGGGGCGACGGCAGCCGCAGCGGCCGCCCAGGCCACTGGAGAAGGCGAGAGCGTCGACGCCAACCCGCGAGCCAACTGGAATAATGCCAACTATGGTCCAATCGCAAACTATGGCCCCGTCGCCAACCCGCCCAAGGCGGAGATGGATGAGCTGCCGCCGTTCGGTGCCAACCTCTTCGAAGGCGGCTTTCGCGGTGCCATGGCCGACGGCCTGAATGCCGGTTACAAGGTCAAGCCTGGCGACCAGGTCACCCTGCGCGCCTGGGGCGCGGTGGAACTCGACCGCACCATGGCGGTGGATGCCCAGGGCAATGTGTTCATTCCCTCGATCGGCCCGGTGCAGGTGCAGGGCATGAGCAGCCAGCAGTTGGATGCCCAGGTGCGCCAGGCGATCAAGAACGTCTACCCGCAGGACGTCGAGGTCTACACCAACCTGCAGGGCGTGCAGCCGGTCGGCGTGTTCGTTACCGGCTACGTCGATAACCCGGGGCGCTATGCCGGCACGCCGTCGGATTCGGTGCTCTACTTCCTCGACCAGGCCGGCGGCATCGACCAGGACCTCGGCAGCTATCGCCAGATTCGGGTCGAGCGCAACGGTCGCACCGTCGCGACGGTCGACCTGTACGACTTCCTGCTCGACGGCGACATCCAGCGCCCGCAGTTCAAGGACGGCGACACCATCGTCGTCGAGGAGCGCGGCCCGGCCATCGCCGTCACCGGCGACGTGAAGCGCGAGTATCGCTACGAGCTGACGGGCCAGCAGTTGAGCGGCGCTGACGTGACCCGCCTGGCGCGCCTGCGCAGCGGCGTGTCGCACGTCCTGCTGCGCGGCGATCGCGCCGACGGCCCGTTGGCCGATTACGTTCCGCTCAGCGAATTCGGCAGCCGCACCGTGCAAAGCGGCGACGAGGTGCTGTTCAGCTCCGACCAGCGCAGCGAAAGCATCGTCGTCGAGCTGCAGGGCAGCTTCTTCGGCCCATCGCGCTATGTGCTGCCGCGCAACGCACGGCTCGGCGAGCTGCTCGATGCCGTCAGCGTGCCCAAGGAAATGACCAGCGTTCGCGACATCTCGATCCTGCGCGAAAGCGTCGCCGAGCAGCAGGAAGAAGCCCTGGACAAGAGCCTGCATCGCCTGCAGACCACCTATCTGGGCTACCCGGCACGCACCGCCGCCGAAGGCGAGATCCAGGTACGCCAGGCCGAGCTGATCGAACGCTTCGTGCAGCAGGCCTCGCAGGTTGAGCCCACCGGCCAGCTCGTTGTGTCACGCCGTGGCCAGGGGCTCGCCGACGTGCGTCTGCAGGACGGCGACGTGATCCGGATTCCCGAAACCAACGACGCCATCCTGCTCAGCGGCGAGATCACCATGCCCCAGGCGGTGGTGTATACCCCGGGCATGTCCGTCGACGACTACATCGAACAGGCCGGCGGCTTCACCCCGCGCGCCAACGACGACGAAGTGCTGGTCGCCCATCGCAACGGCGCCGTGGTCCCGGCCGGTGATGCACGGCTGAGAGCCGGCGACGAGATCATCGTTCTCCCGCGCGCCCCGACCAGCAACATCGAACTCGGCAAGTCGATCACGCAGATCCTCTACCAGGTGGCCGTGGCCACGAAGGTGGCGCTGGATCTCTGACCGGCTTGCGCCGGGAGCTGGAAGCTTAAAGCTAGAAGCTGGAAGAAAACCCAAGGTCAACACCATTACCCAAAACTGGTCTCCAGTGGGTTTCTTCCAGCTTAAGCCCGCGAAGCAGGCGCTCTTCCAGCTTCTAGCTCCCGGCGAAGCCGGGGACTTCCAGCTTTCATGGATAAACCAATGACACAGCCAACTTCCTCTGCCACTCCAACGCGTCGCACGCCTTGGCAGGTAACCCGCAGCGTCTGGTACGCGATGTTCATGCGCGAGGCCGTGTCTCGTACCATGACCGATCGCATGGGCTGGTTCTGGATGATCTTCGAGCCGCTGGCCTTCACGCTGATCATGGTGGGGATTCGCGCCTTCATCCGCGGCGATAAACTTATCGTTGGCGCCGACTTCATTCCCTGGATGATCGTCGGGATGATGGGCTTCTTCCTGATCCGCGAAGGCATGATGCGGGGCCTGGGCGCGGTGGAGGCCAACAGCGCCCTGTTCGCCTATCGCCAGGTGCAGCCTATCGATCCAGTGCTGGTACGCAACTTCCTGGAAGGCATGCTGCGCACCTTTATCTTCCTGCTGTTTATCGTCGGCGGGCTGATGCTGGGGCTGGATATCAACCCCGACGACGCCATTGGCGCTTTCGCCTGGTGGGCGTCAGTCTGGGCCCTTGGCCTTGGCCTGGGCCTGATCGTCTCGGTCGTAGGCGGCTTGGTGCCGGAAGTGGCCAAGATCGTGCGCATGATCAATATGCCGCTGCTCATCCTCTCCGGGGTGATCTTCCCGCTGAACCATCTGCCGCACTGGCTGCTGGAATACCTGATGCTCAACCCCATCGTGCATGCCCTCGAGCTGCTGCGGGCGAGCTTCTTCGAGGGCTACCACGTCGTGCACGGCACCAGTGCCACCTATTTCTGGATGTTCACGCTCTCCACGCTTGCGCTGGGGATGCTGCTGCACGTTCGCTTCAAGGACAAATTGAAGGCTAAGTAGTCGTAAGCTGGAAGAGCGCCCGCTTCGCGGGCTTAAGCTTGAAGCTTGAAGAAAAAACCTTGACCCCATTCCCATGATGTTGGGGCATGCTGCCTTCCAGCTTCCAGCTTCCAGCTTCCAGCTTCCAGCTTCCAGCTTCCAGCTTCTAACTAAGATTCCATGATCCACATCAACGGCCTCTACAAGCGCTACCACAACCACCATGGCAGCGATTGGGTACTCAGGGATATCAACCTGACGATTCCCAGCAACGTCAGTGTGGGACTGATAGGACGCAACGGTGCCGGCAAGTCGACCCTGCTGCGGCTGATAGCCGGTATGGATAGCCCCGAACGGGGCACGATCGAGCGCGGCTGCCGCGTCTCCTGGCCCATCGGGCTGGCCGGGGGCTTCCAGGGATCGATGACCGGCCGACAGAACGTCAAGTTCGTGGCGCGGGTGCACGGTGGGCGAGGCAACGTGCAGGGAGTGATCGACAGGGTCCAGGAATTCTCCGAACTGGGAGATGCCTTCGACGAGCCGATCAAGACCTACTCCAGCGGCATGCGGGCCCGCCTCAACTTCGGGCTTTCCCTGGCGTTCGACTTCGACGTCTACCTCTCGGATGAGGCAACGGCGGTCGGCGACCGGGCGTTCAAGGAAAAGGCCAAGAAAGCCTTCAAGGACAAGGTGGGGCAGGCCAGCCTGATCATGGTTTCACACACCGAGGGCATTCTGAAGGAGCTGTGCCAGGCGGGGGTCTATCTCAAGGAGGGGCAGGCCATCTGGTACGACGACATCGAAGACGCCATCACCGCCTACCACGATGACACCGATAACTCCCAGGCGCGCCGCCAGCCAACGCCGACGAGCCTGCCGGAAGCCCAAGAGTACCTGCGTCTGTGCAAGCAGGAATTCGATGCAGCCAAGGCCGCCTTCGAGCAGGCCAAGGCCGATGACCTGATTCCACGCGAACGCAAGGTCTTCGGTGATGCCTTTCGGGCCGCCGGCGGACGGTTACAAGACGCTCGTCGGCATGTTCAAGCCATGCAGTCTTCGGAAGACGACTGATTCGATCCGATAGCAAACTCTAACGTGATCACCACCAGCGGCGTGCAACCTGCCCGTCATCGATGGTGGTCGTCCTTGCAGCTTATAGCTTACGGCTTACAGCTTATCTCATGAAACAACTTCTGAAACAGCAGCCCCACTGGGCTCTCGCCATCGTGGCGATTCTGCTCGTCAGCTTTTACTGGTCCGTATGGGCAGAGGACCGCTATGTCTCTCGCGCCACCGTCGTGCTCGAAAGCCCGCAGATCGCCGCGCCGGAGATGGACTTCTCCTCGGTGATCTCGTTGGGTGGCAGCGGCGATAGCGATCTTCTGCTGCTGCGCGAATACCTGCTCTCGGTGGACATGCTCAAGCAAGTGCAGCAGCAGCTCGATTTCCGCAGCCACTACAGCACCCATGGCGACCTCTTCGCGCGGCTGTGGGATGCCGATGCCCCCATTGAGGAGCTGCATGACTATTACCTCAAGCGCGTCACCGTCGAAATGGACGAGTACGCCGGCGTGCTGAATATCGAGGTACAGGCATACACCCCGGAATTCGCGCATCGCATGACCGAGCTGCTGCTCAAGGCCGGCGAGGCGCATATGAACGATATGGGCCAGCGTCTGGCGGACGAGCAGGTACAGTTCCTCGAGCGCCAGTTGGGTCGCCTGAGCGACCGGCTGGATGATGCGCGCGCAGACCTGCTGGCCTTCCAGAACCGCGAAGGGCTCGTCTCGCCGACGCAGACCGTGGAGAGTATCAACCAGGTGGTGGCGTCGCTTGAAGGCAAGCTGGCGGAGTTGCAAGCCCAGCGCCAGGCCATTTCCAGCTACCAGAGCAGCCGCTCGGCCGACATGCAGCGCATACAGAGCGAAATCGACGCGATGCGCGAGCAGATCCAGCAGCAGCGCGATCGCCTGGCCCAGGCCACGGGAGAATCGCTGAATCGCATTTCCTCCGAATACCAGACGCTGGAGCTCAAGGCCCAGTTTGCTCAAGAAACCTATTCCAGTGCCTTGTCGGCCCTGGAAAACACTCGGCTTGAAGCTGCGCGCAAGCTCAAGCAGGTAAGCGTGCTGCAAAGCCCCCTGATGCCGGAGTATCCCACCAAGCCGGATCGCCTGTACAACGCGACGGTGTTTGCTCTGGTCACCATATTCCTGGCGTTTATCTTGAATATGCTGTTACTGATCATCCGCGATCATCGGGACTAAGCAGTCGCCAAGCCGACTATTTATCTACTAATTCGACGACAAACTGATGCTATCGTATGAAGATCACTTTTTGGGTCACCTGCTACAGTCCGCCAGAGACGTTAGCTAATTGGTTGAAAAATCTCGGCCATCAACCTGAATGGCTAGGCGACGAAGAGCCGGGGGCTATGCTAAACCAGGAAACCCAAGCAGTCCCCTTGTTGCTTGGTTACCATCCCCCGGAGATAGCGCTTCAGCAGGCTATGCAGCAGGGAGAGAAGCCTCAGGAGGCAATGGAGCGATGGGCCGAGCAGGCCCGACGACTGATCAACTGCTTCAAAGCCAACCGTGAAGCGGCAGTGCTGATCGACTTAAGTGATTTGCACCGGGCACCTCTCGAAGGCTATGCATCACTGATGGACTATTGGTCCATCGAGGTTGAAAGGCCCGAGTCGCTCTCACCGTTGACCTTGCCGTCGGAAGCGCCAGATAACGATCGTGAAACCGTCGAAGATGTAGCTTTGAAGCTCTTAGCTCGTGAGGCTGTGCGTCAATTTCCGGACTGGCCTGACCTTTCATCACAACTGGAAGCGTGTAGTTTGCCTTTGGTGGATAGCCAAGTGTCTCTAAACGGCACAAATATTGAAGAAGATATAGAGTCGCTATTCCAAAGTTGGCAGACTGAACAGCAGCGCCGGCAGGCAACTTTCGATAGTGAGATGGCCTCCCAGCAAGCTGCTCTGAAGGACAATGCTGAGCTGAAAGAGGAAAACCGGCTGTTGCTGGAGCAGCTTCACCTAGTACAAGAAGAGTTGGAAAATGTGTTAGGGAAGAATCAGACTCTGAGCAAGCAGCTCAGTGCGCTTACAGGCGAGAAAGATGCTTTGCAGTACCGGTTCAATGAAAGCTCAACGACGGTTGCTCAGCTCAACGCACAGTTGGAGAAGCGACGCAAAGCTCACGAGCAAGCCGCTGAACGAATGAAGCAACAGGAGAAGCATCAAAATGGGCAGCAGCGGCAACTAAAGGAACTTCAACAGTCGCACAAGTCGTTATTGTCACAGAAGGAGACCCTCGACAAGCAGCTGGCATCATTGCAACAGGCAGAGAAACAACGTTCTGCTTTTGAGGAAGAAAACCATTTGCTACTGGAGCAGTTACATCTCGTTCAGGAAGAGTTGGAACGCATTATAAGAGCTAGTCAAGATCAGCAACGCCGTCTGGATGGAGAAGAGCAGCAGCGTCAAGAGTTGCAGGAGAGTCTTGAGGAGAACGAAGGCAAGCGTCAGCTGCTCCATCAGCGTCTGGAACAAAACGAACAGATGCAAAACCTGCTCCAGCGTCGTCTTGCCAAGCTACGGACAGTGTACGAGACTCGTGCCCGAGAGCTTAGCATTGCGGAGACGCGCTTGGCCGAGCAACGCGCAGTAGAGCGTACTCGGGTGTTAGAGTTGGCCGCTGTGCTGCAGGAACGTGCTCGCGGTGAGGGACGATATGCCCGTAAAGCTCTAAAGCGGGAACGTGAGGTGGTGATGGCCTCTGGTTTGTTCGATCGTGACTGGTACCTAGAACACTATCCGGCCGTAGCTGATTCCGGAATGGATCCGCTTACACACTACCTCAAAGCTGGTGCTGCCGAAGGGTATAACCCCAGTGCTACATTCGATACGACTTGGTATCTGCTGACTTATCACGATGTGGCCAAGAGCGGGCTTAATCCACTGGTGCATTTCATTCGATTCGGTCGCCTGGAACAACGTACACCGCATCCTCATCTCCCGGCGCTCCCGGCGCCAGCGATCGCCATGGCTGAGTAGAACCAACGGCGCCCTCGTGGTGACGGCATTTCCCTCTTACCTGTCGGGTCCCGTGTGATTGACTACCCGCTTGGTAAATAACTCAGGACGCTTGGTCTGCCATTCTTTCATCATCGCAATCGGTGATTGATGGTGCAGCGCCTTCTGCGGGATGTGGTGATTGTACAG
>NZ_JBIEKH010000130.1:0-558 GCF_043496985.1 Halomonas sp. B23F22_20 | reverse complement strand
TGAGTTCTCTGCAGTTGCACTTAGCCGGCTCCGTATGGCCATGGATTGGCTGCAGACTTGGGCCCGCCTGCCTCAGGAGGAACGTCAACGGGAAAATGTAAGTCATGAGGACAGGGTAGAGCTTACTCTAGCACTACTGCGTCTGCGAGGTCCCGAGGCAGCGGCTCACTTCGTGAGAAGCTGGAGACCCCGACATCTGGCTTTCGATGTGGGATGCCGCTTGGGGCGAAGACTTATCGATTTGGGGCAATATGAGCAACTTAATGTTCTTGCTGAGTCCAGTGGGAATGACGTGTGGCTGCTTTTAGGGCTTATCAGTGAATTAAATGTCGTGGGCCACCTAATCACCGCCAAACCTTTGGTGCGGCTACTGCGGCTGCTCGGTGATCGGCGCGTTAAGCTGCCGGAATATCAGGAATGGAACGAAAAATGGACGGTTCTTTATGCCGTCCGATCCGCAGTGGAACTCGCCTTACGTGGGTTACCGCCAGAGACGAATGCATGGGCAGCAATTATTCAACGTTACCTTCCTCCTGAACCTCCCTCGGACTTGGCTGG
>NZ_JBIEKH010000129.1:0-563 GCF_043496985.1 Halomonas sp. B23F22_20 | reverse complement strand
AGTCGCTGGTGGGCCTAGGGAGTCGTTGAGGCGATGCGGGTATCTAGTAAGGGAGGAGGGAGTATGTCTGTTCGAAAGCTGCCAGATGGGGCGTATGCCGCCCTCGAAGGGCTCCAGGGCCAGGCTAAAGCCGCGATGGCAATGCTTCCTGGTCAAGACAAAGCCGAGGCCAAGGAGGCTCTCAGGGCTGCCCAGGCGAAGATGGCTGCAAACGAGGAGTGGACCCGAAAGATCGTCAAAGCACTCATGTCAGGTGACGGCACAACCACGACTGAGACGGCTGATGCGGCCTGGCTGGAACGCACATTCGCCGAAACTTTCTGACTGATAGGGAAAGAGGTATAGATGGGTGATTTTCGGAAAGAACGGATCGGGATCACAGATGCTGCGCGGCTGCTAGGTGTGAGTGTCAAAGAGATTAAAGGTGCGATCCAAAGAGAGGAGTCCTTGAGGGGGGGCGTATTGCCCAAGGTGATTTATTGCGGGGCTGGAAACTATCAATTTTACGCCGGGGATATAATGGATTGTGCAGCCAAGTTCAAAGGCAGCTGAAATAGGAATAA
>NZ_JBIEKH010000024.1:0-54778 GCF_043496985.1 Halomonas sp. B23F22_20 | reverse complement strand
GGAACACGTGCTTCGCCAGGTCGATACCCACAATGCTAATGTGATTCATGGATGGACCCTCTCTTCGAGATGCCGTGGGTGCCCCATGCACCCGTCAGATGGCGTATACACACTCATCTTGGCACGTGGGGGGACGGGTCCATCCCATTTCCCACCAGTCGCTACCTGGTTCACCCCCAGGTGGGTCTCGCTCACCCGTCTGCCGGTCATCGGATACAAGACGAGGGCCAGCCCATATTCACCAGCGGTGGACCTGCTGGTCATCATGACATTCTCGATATCATGTGCTCGCGGCGGCTTTGCCGCTGCAGCGTCAAGTTACAGACTGTGGACCGCTGACACACGCTCGGTGCCATGGATGGCCTTAGCCTGAGCCATCTCTAGACACAAAAAAACCACCCCTCTTGCGAGGGGTGGTGGATCGTGGCATCACCAGGCACTGAGCCTGGCCTGCCCGCTACCGCTTACTTGCGCATGGAACGCTCGAACATGCGGTTCATCTCTTCGCGGTTCTGCTGAGACATCTGCAGAGCTGCTTGAGCATCACGCTGAGCCTGATTAGCAGTGTTCTGGGCCTGGGTCGCGATGCTACGAGCCTCGGCGGCGTCAGCCTGAGCGGACTCGGCGGTGGTACGGACTTCTTCCAGGGCACCGGAGGAAGCACAACCGGCCAGAACGGCGAGTGAGGCGGCAGCGGCGGACAGCTTCAGAGTAGTCTTGAGAGTCATGGTGTTCTCCTTGGGTCTTCCTTGGTACTGCGTTGGTGATGCCTGATGAACAGGCGTCCTGCTTTGCAGGTCCTAACGGCAGCAATACGCTTGCTGCCTCTCAAAGGCTTCAAACGCTGCGCTGAATTGCGGCACAACGCTTACCTCCGACTAGAACGTCCTTAGCGCATGTAAAGCCTAGCGGATGACGACCCGCGTGCCAATGTCGATCATCGACGACAGGGCCTCGATCTGCCGATCGGTGACCGCGACGCAGCCATCGGTCCAATGAAAGCGCCGATGGATTTCAGGGTCAGCCACGCCGACGCCATGGATACCGATATAACCGCCCAGAGCCGTATCCTGCGGCGGACTCCCATAGCGACGATAATAGGTGAAATAGTCATCGTAGTCGCGCTGGCTATAAACGCCAGAATCCAGCGCCATGCGAGCATGTGTCGGCGTCGGATAGTCCAGGCCAACGAAGATATGATACTTGCTGCCATAATTGAAGCGCGAGACATGAAACTCGCCCAGCGGCGTAGCACGATCACCACGCACTCGCTGCGGCTTGGCGCCACCGCGGCCCAGCGACACCGGGGAAAAACGATCCACCAGGCGGTTACCCCGGAAGATACTGAGCCGTGCCTCGTGATCATCGACGAGCACCCATAGCTCGTCGGGAAAGCGCGGCGCACCGGCATCGGCCAGCAGATCGGACATCAGGGTGGCCCCTTGAGCCGGCGCCCAGAACGGCAGACTCAAAGCCAACAGGCCGAAACGGCGGCGGGACAACTTGTGCGTCTTGGGCGTATTCATCATGGACATGCAAGGGGCCGAGAGCAAAGACGCCGTTATATCGCATTGCGGCGTTGATGTCAGGCCGTGATGTCGAATATCGCAGCTGATGACGCTTCCCTCCGTTCAGAGCCGACTCGATGCCGCCCGCCAATCAAATTGTCGCCATCAAGAGACACCTCGATAGATACTGACAGGTACCGTTCAATACGCCTCGAGACGCTGGATATCACGTACCAGGCGACGAACCTCGGCGTCCTCCCCCTGCACCAGCGCCTCGAAGAATTCCCGCTCCTCGGCCCCACTCGCTCGTTCGCCACGGTGACGATAGAGGTCCTGCAAGGTACGGTGCGTGGTCAGGGCCGTCGCCAGCAATGCCTCCACCTCCTCGTCGTCACGCACTTCCGGGAGGCGCTCGAGTACTGGCGCATGAGGAAAATCGTCCGGCTCATCGAACCAGACGTCGAGCACCCGACGATGGCCGCTGCCCTCGGCGAGATAAGCCTCGAGCTCGCGCTGCATCCGTCGCTCATGATCAGCGAGATAATCTAGCGCCAAGCGTAGCCGAGGAGCGACATCGTTTGCTGTCAGACGAGTGTAAGCCGCCTCGAGACGAGCGTGATAATCTGCCGCCCAACGCACCAACTCTCGTACTTGATGAAAGCGCATGGCCTTGCCCCTCCGGTGACCCGTCGTCCGCGGTTGAAGCATCACGCCGCCGCCGCTACTGATATCCTAGACGAGACGAGAGGCGGCCCGGCTTGATGCAGGTCAAGACGGCCGTGACGTCGCGGCAAATCGGCGAAGGGGACAAGCGTGGGCGAGGCACTGCTGGATTCGGGCCATCTGGCCGTGGTCGGCACCACTTTGCTGGTGGTGGCGGCCTCCGTACTCTTGCATTTCGAGGTGTCGAGCGTACTCAGCCGACTGATGCGACGCACCTCGCCCTCACGACGCCGGCGCTTTCTGGGCCTGATGTTCGGCCTGCTGACCGCCCATGTGGCGGAGATCTGGCTGTTCGGCCTGGCGGCCTGGTGGTTGGAAGGAACGACGTCGGGTACCGTGGCCGGCGCGCCGATGGTCAACGGGCTGGACTATGTCTATCTCTCGGCGATCACCTACACGACCCTCGGGTACGGCGACGTCTTCCCCGAGGGGCCTCTGCGGTTCCTGATGGGCACCGAGTCATTGACCGGCTTCATGTTGATCACCTGGTCGGCGTCGTTGACCTTTCTAGAAATGCAGCGGCATTGGAACGACCGCGGCTAGATCAAGATCATGCCCGAACCGTACCTAGGCTCCTCAACGTTTCGCACACAACCCTGAAGGCGGCAGCTACCACTCCTCGCTGGTCTGGCGCAGTTCAGAGATCTCGCGCTTGGCCGCCATCAAGCAGTCGTACAGCTCATCGCCTAGGGCGGCGGCACTGCCCACGGCGATGATGCCCTGCGCTGCGCCGCTGACGCGACGCGCCACGCCGTCGCTGGTATGCAAGGCCTCGATGCGAGCGATAAGCCGCGCAAGCCAGCTGTCCGGGCGCTGGGCCAGGCCACGCAGCCGCTCCAGCTCGGCCAGCGACTCTCCCTGGGGCGCGAGAAGCTCGCGCCAGTCGTGACGCTCGAGGCCAGCATGCTCGGTGACCTCGCGCAGCAGCGACTCGAGGGCCAGCTCGAGCAGGGCCAAGGCCCCCTCCTCACCGGCCATGCGTCTCGCCTCGGCATGCTCATCGTCGCCGGCAGGCGCCGCCAGCAGCAACTCCGCCTGGTACAGCAGCTGATTGGTGCGGGCTCGTGGGGTCACTTGCGCTTGTCCTCCACCTGCCACTTGCCATCGTTGAAGGTGGCCTTCCAGCCGGTAGCCTTGCCGTCATCCTCGGTCATCAGGAACTGCGCCTTGGCCTTGCGCGAGAAGCGGATCTGCGCCGGCCGGCCGTCCGGATCCGCATCAGGAGCGTCGAGCAGGTAGCGGTACTTGTCCGGCAGCTCCTCGGCATGCGCCTTCAGCTCGATCACCAGCGGCGGCCGAGTCTCGCGGTTCTTGGGGAATTTGCTCGCCGCCAGGAACAGCCCGCTGGCCCCGTCGCGCAGCACGTAGTGGTCGTCGACCTTCTGGCAGGCCAGCTCCGGCATTGGGATAGGGTCCATCTTGGGCGGCGCCACCTCGCCGCTCTTGAGCAGCTTGCGGGTGTTCTTGCAACTCTCGTTGGTGCAGCCGAAATACTTGCCGAAGCGACCACTCTTGAGCTGCATCTCGCTGCCGCACTTGTCGCACTCGATGGTCGGGCCCTCATAGCCCTTGATGCGAAACTTGCCCTGCTCGACCTCGTAGCCGTCGCAGTCAGGACTGTTGCCGCAGACGTGCAGCTTGCGGGTCTCGTCGATCAGGTAGCTGTCCATCGCCGTGCCGCACTTGGGGCAGCGATGCTTGGCGCGCAGTGCATCGGTCTCGGCGTCCTCGTCGGCATCGGCGGCCACCGCTTCGTCGCCAGGCAGCAGATCGATGGTGGTCTTGCAGCGCTCCTTGGGCGGCAGATTGTAGCCGGAACAGCCCAGGAATACGCCTGTCGAGGCGGTGCGAATCTGCATCTTGCGTCCGCAGCTCGGACAGTCGATGTCGGTGGGCACCGGCTGGTTGGGCCGCATGCCTTCCTCACTCTGCGCCTCATCGAGCTCCTCGCGAAACTCGGCATAAAAGGCGTCGAGCAGCTCGCGCCAGCGGCGCTCACCCTCGGCCACCTCGTCGAGGCTATCCTCCATGCGCGCGGTGAAGGAATAGTCCATCAGGTCGGGGAAGGATTCCTTGAGCCGCTCGGTGACGATGTCGCCCAGCTTCTCGGCGTAGAAGCGCCGATTCTCCAGCTTGACGTAGCCGCGATCCTGGATGGTCGAAATGATGGCTGCGTAAGTGGACGGCCGGCCGATGCCCTTCTTCTCGAGCTCCTTGACCAGGCTCGCCTCGGTATAGCGAGCCGGCGGCTTGGTGAAGTGCTGCTGGGGATCCAGCGATTCCAGGGTGAGGGGCGTGCCTTCGGCCAGGTCAGGCAGCGACTGGTCCTCGTCCTTGCGGCCCATCGGCTTCATCACGCGGGTGTAACCGTCGAACTTCAGCACCCGGCCCTTGGCCTTGAGCTCGTAGCCATCGGCGGCCACGGTCAAGGTGGTGGAAAGATATTCGGCGGGCGTCATCTGACAGGCCACGAACTGGCGCCAGATCAGCTCGTACAGGCGTTCGGCGTCACGTTCCATGCCCGCCAGATCGGTGGCGCGGCGCGTCACCTCGGAGGGGCGGATGGCCTCGTGAGCCTCCTGGGCGCCTTCCTTGCTGGAATAGCGGTTGGGCGCCTCGGGCAGGTAGCGCGCCCCGTATTCCTCGCCAATGAAGTCGCGCACGCCGTCCACCGCCTCGCGGGACAGGTTGGTGGAGTCGGTCCGCATGTAGGTAATGTAGCCCGCCTCATAGAGGCGCTGGGCCAGCGTCATGGTCTTCTTCACCGAGAATCCGAGGCGACCGCTGGCCGCCTGCTGGAGCGTCGAGGTGATGAAGGGGGCGTTGGGCTTGGAGCGGGTCGGCTTGTCCTCGCGGGAAGTGATCGCGAGTGACGCGTTCCTGAGCGCCTCGATGCGCTCCAGGGTCTCGGCCTCGGAGGTCGGACGGAATGCCTTGCCGTCCTGACGCGCCAGCTCGAAGCGCACCGGTGCCGCTGCGGCGACGTCGGCGGGCTTGAGATCGGCGTGGACGTCCCAGAACTCCTCGGGCACGAAGGCACGGATCTCGCGCTCGCGCTCGACGATCAGCCGCATCGCCACCGACTGAACGCGGCCGGCGGAGAGGCCGCGAGCGATCTTGGCCCACAGCAGCGGCGACAGCATGAAGCCCACGACGCGATCCAGGAAGCGCCGCGCCTGCTGGGCCTCAACCCGCGGCATGTTGAGCTGGCCAGGATCCTCGAAGGCCTCATGAATGGCATTCTTGGTGATCTCGTTGAACACCACCCGACGATAGCGCGACTCGTCGCCGCCGATGGTCTCGCGAAGGTGCCAGGCGATGGCCTCCCCCTCGCGGTCCAGATCGGTCGCGAGATAAACGGCATCGGCCTTCTCGGCGAGCTTTTGCAACTCGGCGACGACCTTCTCCTTGCCGGGCAAGATCTCGTAGTTGGCTTCCCAGTCATGCTCGGGGTCGATCCCCATGCGCCGGATCAGCTGCTCCCGCGCTTTGCGCTGGCGATATTCGGCCTTTTCCTCGGCGGACATCTTGCGCGTCGCGGCGGCCTGTCGGGCACGCTCCTTGGGATCCGAGGCCGTCTTGCCCGAGCCGCTGGTCGGCAGGTCACGGATGTGCCCCACGCTCGACTTCACGATGAACTCGTTGCCGAGATACTTGTTGATCGTCTTCGCCTTGGCCGGCGACTCAACGATGACCAGAGACTTGCCCATAGTGCTCCAAACGTCAGTAGGCGCGGGCATGGCCCGCGTCGAACGGAATCGACCACCCGTTAGCGGGTGAAAAATGCGCTTACCCTACCCCAGCGCCAGCCAACACGCCAGTCGCGCTCTGGCCGGGCCATAGGTTTTGTACGAAAAGTCGGCGAGCGGTGACCAGACAAGGCAAAAATCGGTGAAAAGGCGGAGTTTACTCGGTGTAAATGAGGACTTTGAGCCGATTTTTAACGCCGTATGAGCGAGCGCAGACACTTTTCGTACAGAGCCTAGACCCTAGACCGCCGGCCACGGCTCGGCAAGCGACCTTGCACACGCATGCGTCCCCGCCGGGCAGACGACGGGGACGCAGTGCAAGGAGTAGGAAGGTTCAGTCCTTGGACTGAGGCGGCTTGCGACGTCGCGTCGCGGACTGACGAGGGCTACGACGCCGCGTCTCGAGCTCAGCTGCCGCAGCCGTCTCGGATACCTTCGACGGCTCAACTGCCTTGGTCTCGCCGCTATCGTCAGGCTCTCCTGGCGTCGCGGGCGCCTCGCCGGACGTTGACCGCGGCGACGTGTCGGGCCGAGCGCTGGCAAACAGCGTTCGAATGCGCTCGAAGCGCTGGGCGGCACGCTCGCTGAGCTCCCCGCTGGCCGCCAGCACATGCTCGATATGGCCTAGGTGGCCGTCGATCGCGTCAGCGCTCTCCCCCTCCAACAGTCGCGGGATGGCCTCCAGGGCCGCCTCGCGATCCTGCTCGAGGATGAAGAACTGCTCACGCACCAAGTGCTTGAAATCGGCCAGCCGGGCGGTCGGCTCCAGCTCGGCGCGGGAAGCACGCAGGCGCTTGAAGTTGCGCCCGTCGGTGGCCGGTGCACCGCCCAGCACATAGATCACCGAGCGCATCACCGCCTCATGACTGCCGCCCTCCGCGACCCTTGCCCGAATTGCCTCGCGACGCTGCTGGACGAAGCGACGCTGCTCCGGTTCGGCCCCGGGATGCCGCCGCATCGGCGCACTGCCTCCCAGTCCGACCAGCACCTGCAACAGCGGCTGGCCGTAGACGTCCAGAAACAGTCGCTCGAGGCTACGATCGCGCAGTTCCCGCCAGGCCTCCAGGCCCTGGGTAATCTGGCTGGACAGCACGCCCTCCAGGGCACGAAAGAGGTTGTCCTCGCCGACCGCCTGGCGATCCTCGCGCACCCGCTCGGCCAGAACCGGCACCGGCACCATCAGTGGATTGCGATCGGAAAGCAGTCGATATCCCAGCCGATTGGGATGCATGCGGCGCATCCAACGGGCGGAATCGGGCGTAGCCAGGGCCTGGACCCAGGGCTGGGCAAATTGACGATACAAGCCCTGGTTGATCTCCGAGATGCGAGCCACGACAGCAAAACGACGCTCGTCGTCGGGACGGTGGTGCACCTCACGATCCAGTTCCTCGATGCTGCGGGGCTGAAACTCGAGCAGGTAATCGCGCTCGATCAGCTCGGCATCGGGACGGTCCTCGGCCCGCGAGATCGCCGTCTCGTAGAGTCCCGGTGGCAACACGTCGATATAATCCATGTTGGCGGTGAACTCGGTGTGTTCCTTGCGCGACACGCTGCCCGACACGAAGATGCCCAGGTGTCCGGTGGTATCGTGGACGCAGTAGACGATGGTCTGCTCGTTGGCGATAAGCTCGTCGTTGTCCTCGTAGAGATCCTGTATCCAGCCCAGGGCCTGCGGCGGCGGCGTGATGTCATCGCCGCGGGAACAGAACACCACCACCGGTGAACGCAGGTTTCGTAGATCGATGCGCCGCCCGTCGGCGGTGACCATCTGGGCGGTGGACAGACGGTTGCCGACGAACAGGTTATCGACGATGTACTGGATCTCCTGGCCACCCAGCACCACATGACCGCCCCACCAGCGCTCGAAGTCCAGGTAGCGCTCCGCCTCGGTGTCGACACGGGAATAAAGGTGATACTGCTTGCTCCACCAAGTATTGGCCGGATTGAGCCGCTCGAAGTTCTGCACCAGCCAGGCACCGTCGAACAGTCCGGCCCCCAGGTCGCTGAGCAACGACGTCACCCAACTGCCGCCGGTCATGCCGCCGGTGTAACGCATCGGCGCCTGGCCCCGCTCGCCGGCCCAGTAAGATAGCGGCGCACCGGCGATCAGGATGGGCCCGAAGACGTCGGGCTCCAGGGCCGCCGCCATCATGATCTGCCAGCCGGCCTGGCAGTTGCCGACCACCATCGGCTTCTCGACAGTATCCGGGTGAAGCGAGATGACATGGCGCAGGAAGGCCACCTCGGCCTCGACCACGTCCTCGACGGTCTGTCCAGGCTCCGGGTAGGGAAGGAAACCGATGAAGTAGCAGGGATGGCCGGCACGCAGCGCCACACCGAGCTCGCTGTCGGGCTTGAAACCACCGATGCCTGGTCCATGCCCAGCCCGAGGGTCCACCACCACGAAGGGCCGCATCAAGGGATCGGTCTCCACGCCCTCGGGCGGCAGGATGCGCATCAGCTCGTAGTTGACCGGCTTCGGCAACTCACGGCCGTCGAGCAGCACCTCGGCGTCGAAGCCGAGCACGTTGGGCTTGGTCTGTTCGATATGTTCCAGGTATTGATTGCCACGCTGGCGCATGACGTCCAGATAGAGAATGCTGCGCTCCAGACCATCACGCCAGTACTCCAGGCCGGCACGTCCGAAGCCAAAGGGATCCATCCAGGACAGCACGGCAGGAGGCAGGTTCGACATCAGGGGGTTCATGGCATCGACTCCCTCGGTGGCCATGGGGAAATGCGGTCTTGGGGTCGTCGCCCGACCGTCTTTGCTGCAATGCAATATAACCCAGATTCCACGCGCTGGCGAATCACCAGACGTCAACCCGCTACGAAACGGCCCGCCTCCTCGGTTCCGAGCAAACACGACAGCGCCCGCCGCGCCCGAGGCTCAAGCTCCTCGCTGCGACGCCCCCATATCACCAGGCGAGCCTCGTGCCCATCGCCGGGATGATCCAGGCGGACCCCGGGGCCACCGTCGAGTCGAGCATGCTCCGGCACGGCCAGGCGCCACAGCCGTGCATGGCCTTGCCCCACCAGGTGCGACTGCCGCTCGCGCAGTCGTTCACCGGACATCAGCCGCCAATGGGTGACCAACGGATCGAGGCCGAACAGCGCCTCGTCGAGCGCCTCTTCCCCCGCCGGGCCAGGGCGCAGGGACACGAATCCCAAGGCATTGCCGGCCACGCGAAAGCCCGCCTCGATTAGCCCCGTTGCGCCCAGTGCAGCGACGCCTCGAGCGGCCAGGCGTCCCAGGTAGGCAGTCCGTTCGGCGGTCAGCCAGGGTAGCGGTGCCATCGACATGGTGTCGCCGAACGACTGCCGAGGCGCCAGGTACACCACTTGGCCATGGCGATCGGCCAGCAGCGACAGACGCACCGGCGCCCCCTCGCCGTCAGGCGCTGCGAGCGGCAGCCCGGCCTCCGTCATCAGCCGACGCATGGCCGCACTATCGGCCATGGCGGCCAGCAACGGTGCCCCCTGGCCGAGAAAGCGCAGTCCCGCCTCGCGGCAGGCCTTGGCGAGTGCGAGCTGCACCGCCGCCGGCAGTTCGCCGGGATGAACCGCGTCACAGCCCTCATCGAGCGCCCGTGCCATCAGCTCTCTGGGTTCCCCCTCGGCGATCAGGCCCGAGATACCCAGCTCCTCGGCCGCCTGGCACAGCCGCGTCGCACCCGCACCGTGCCCCACGATCAGCGGGCGACGGGGAATGCAGAGAGAGAACGACATGGACGATGCCCCCATGCTGGAGAGGAAAATAAAGCAGCCGGCCGGAGGTTACCGGCATGCCGGGGCAAGATGCTAGCATGGAGGAGCGCCCAACGAGCGCCTCCGCGCCGCCTCAACGGATGACCCATGACCACACCCAAGCTGCTCAACCGGCTGACCTTTCGCCAGCTACAGGTGTTCCGCACCGTCCACGAGCGCCAGTCCTATTCCCGCGCGGCCGAGGCGCTCGGCCTGACCCAGCCCGCAGTCAGCGCCCAGATCCGACAGCTTGAACAGGCCCTGGGGCATCCATTGTTCAAGTACGCCGGGCGCACCCTGCACGCCCTTCCCGCCGCGGACGCCCTGGCCGCCTCGACCCAGGCCATCTTCGGGCAGGTATCGCGGCTGCAGATGAGCCTGTCTGACCTGGAGGGCACGATCACCGGCGAGCTCAACCTGGCAGCCGTGTCCACTGCCCAGTACGTGGTGCCCCACCTTCTGGCCCGCTTCCGGGCCCAGTATCCCAACGTCCAGATCCACCTGCGGGTCTGCAACCGCAGCCAGGCCCTGGAGCGCCTCGCCGAGCGTCGCGACGATCTGGTAATCATGGCCCGGGTGCCCGACGACGAGGCGCTGGTGTTCATGCCGATTCTCGACAACGAAATGATTCCGGTGGTGTGGCCGGGCCACCCGCTGCTGGACGCACCGAGCCCGACCCTGGAGGATCTAGCTCATCATTACATGCTGATGCGCGAACCCGGTTCCGGGGTGCGCGGCGCCCTGGAGGAACTGGCCGCCGAGCAGGACGTGCGCCTGGACCACGCCATCGAGATGGGCACCAACGAGGCGGTCAAGCAAGGCGTGATGGCCCAGCTCGGCGTGGCCGTGCTGCCTCGACTGGCGGTGCGCCTCGAACTCGAGGCTGGGCTGCTGGCGCCGCTGGCGCTGCCCGGCTTTCCGCTGCGTCATTCCTGGTGCACCGTCTACCATCGCGAGCGCTTTCCGACCCCGGTCACCGAGCTGTTCCTGCGCTTCATTCGCCAGCACCTGGACGAGCTGCATGCCCACTTCGCCACCGGCCCCGCGCCCTTGCCGAGCCATGGCGTGGCCTGCCTGCCGCAGGGCTCTCCATGACGACCGGTAGGCGGAGGCCATGGCCAGTGCCTGTCCAGCCGGACGGCGAATGTGATAGATTGCCCCCCTACCTTTGTATACACGCCATGCCTGCCGCCGGGGTGCCGTCACAGGACACCCCAGCGACCGGCCGCCGAGTGGAAGAGGCGCCCAGCTCATGAGCGACAACACCAGCAAGCATGTGTCCAGCGGCGAGAAGTACCGCAATGAACACGGTGCAACGGCCATCAAGGATGGCATGAAAACGCGTCCGCAGGCCGAGGACAGCCCGGCCCTGGGGCGCAAGCCCAAGTGGCTGCGCGCCCAGATTCCCGGCGGCGAGCGCTTCGACGCCGTGAAGAAGAACGTGGCCGAGCATCGGCTGAGCACCGTGTGTGCCGAATCGCACTGCCCCAACATGGGCGAGTGCTGGAGCAACGGCACCGCCACCATCATGCTGATGGGCTCGGTGTGCACCCGTGCCTGCCGTTTCTGTGCCGTGGACACCGGCAATCCCAAGGGCTGGCTCGACGCCGAGGAACCCGAGAACACCGCCAAGTCGGTAGAGCTGATGGGCCTGCGCTACATCGTGCTGACCTCCGTGGATCGTGACGACCTGCCCGACGGCGGCGCCGGCCACTACGCCGACTGCATTCGCGCCATCAAGGCGCGCACCCCGGAAGTCGCGGTGGAGGCCCTGACGCCCGACTTCGACGGCGCCCCCAGCGCCATCGAGCGAGTCGTCGACTCCGGCCTCGAGGTTTTCGCCCAGAACGTCGAGACCGTGGAGCGGCTGACCCGCCGCGTCCGCGATCCCCGCGCCGGCTACCGCAAGACCCTCGACGTGCTGGCCCACGCCAAGCGCCACCGCCCCGACGTCATCACCAAGACCAGCCTGATGCTGGGTCTCGGCGAGACCGAGGAGGAAATCCTGCAGACCTTCGACGACCTGCGTGAGATCGGCGTCGACATCGTTACCCTCGGCCAGTATCTGCGCCCGACCCGCAACCACCTGCCGGTGGAGCGCTGGGTCACCCCCGAGGAGTTCGAACGCTATCGGCAGCAGGGCCTCGAGAAAGGCTTCATGGAAGTGCCCTCCGGGCCACTGGTGCGCTCCAGCTATCGCGCCGACCGGGTGTTCGAGAACAACAACCTGGGCCTGGAGCTCGCCTCCCCCGCCGAGGTGCCCGGCCAGACGCCCGATCCCAACATCATCCCGACGCGCAACGTGGGGTAATCGTGGTGATTGGCGCAGCATGATGGCCACCGCCTTTCACTACATCATCAGCAAGAAAGCCCGAGGCCAGCGCCTCGGGCTTTCTGTTTCGCGGCGCCTGCTCCGGCGCTATGCGTCGACCAGCTCGCGCCCCAGTTCGCAGGCCAGGCACCGGGCAAGTCCCGTCGACACTTCATCCAGGCTCGGCGGTGCCGGCACGAGATCCGCCAGCCGGGTCATCGCCAGGCCGGCATAGCCGCACGGGTTGATACGCGCGAAGGGCGACAGGTCGCCATCGACATTGAGGGCAATGCCGTGAAAGCTGGCTCCCCGCCGAATACGCAGCCCCAGCGAGGCGATCTTTGCATGGCCGACATACACACCAGGTGCGTCGGGACGCGCATGAGCCTCGATGCCATATTCGGCCAACAGTGCGACGGCCGAGTCTTCGAGCGCATTGACCAGCTCGCGCACGCCGAGCCCGGCGCGACGCACGTCGAGCAGCGGGTAGAGCACCACCTGCCCCGGGCCATGGTAGGTCACCTGGCCGCCGCGATCCGACTGCACCACCGGGATGTCACCGGGCATCAGCAGATGCTCCGGCTTGCCGGCACGCCCTTGGGTAAACACCGGGTCGTGCTCGACCAGCCACAGCTGATCCGGCATGGACGCATCCCGCGTGTCGGTCAACTCGCGCATCGCCTGCCATACGGGTTCGTAGGGCCGGCGCCCGAGGCGATGAAGTTGCAGCGGCTCCATCTCAGACCACCATATGTACGCGGCCGCTGGCCTTGAGCTCGGCAAACAGCGCCTTGAGCTGATCTTCACCCGTGGCACGCAGGGTCAGCCTCACCGACTGGAAACGACCGTTGCGGCTCGGCACCACCTGGATCTTCTCGGCATCGAAGGTGGGATCATGGCGGCTCACGACCTGGCACACCATGGCGGTGAAATCTTCACTGGCATCCCCCACGACCTTGATCGAATAGTCGCAGGGGAAAGTGATCTTGGGCGGCTCGCCGCTCTTGGTTGCGCTCGGGCGGCGCAGGTCACGCAGGGTCTTGTCGTTCATCCCTCACCCATCTGGAAGCATGAACGGTCATTTTACGCGACCCACGCTCACCCACCAAGGCAACATCGGCCTCAGTCGAAGAAGCCACCCAGCAGATTGGCAAAGAAGCGCTGGACCTTATCGAAGATTCGCTTGAAGAAACCGCCCTCCTCAACCGGCTCAAGGGCCAGCAGGGGGCGCTCGCCAACGACCTCGTCCCCCAGGCGTACTTCCATGGAACCCACCTGCTCACCGGCAGCGATTGGCGCCGTCAGGTCGGCGCGAATGTCCAGCTTGGCGGTCAGCTCCTCGTTACGGTCACGCGGCACGGTCATGAAGACGTCCTGGTCCACGCCGACCTTCAACTCGTTGCGATCGCCGCCCCATACACGCGGGGTGTTCAGCACTGCGCCCTGGTCGTAGAGCTTGAGGGTCTCGTAGTAGCGGAACCCGTAGCTGAGCAGCTTCTGGGACTCCTGAGCTCGGGCCTCCTCGGAGGCGGTACCCATCACCACCGAGATCAAGCGCATGCCGTCACGCTCGGCGGAGGCTACCAGGCAGTAGCCGGCAGCCTCGGTCCAACCGGTCTTCAGACCATCGACGCTGGCGTCCCGCCACAGCAGGCGATTGCGATTCGGCTGGTCGATACCGCCATAGCTGAAGTGCTTCTGGCGATAGATACTGTAGTGATTCGGGTAATCGTTGATGATGTGCTGAGCCAGCGTCGCCTGGTCACGAGCCGAGGAATAGTGGTCGTCGTGGGGCAGCCCGGTAGGGTTCATGTAGTGGGTGTTGCTCATGCCCAGGCGCGCGGCATGCTGGTTCATGATGTCAGCGAAGGGCTCGGCGCCCCCGGCCAGGTATTCGGCCATGGCCACGCTGGCGTCGTTGCCGGAGACGATCACGATGCCGTGCAGCAGTTCACTCACCGGCACCTGCTCGCCGACCTCGATAAACATCTTCGAGCCCCCGGTACGCCAGGCCCTCTCGCTGACCGGTACCAGGTCATCGGAGGCGATGTTGCCGCTGTTGAGCTCGCGCTCCACCAGGTAGGCGGTCATCAGCTTGGTCAGACTCGCTGGCGGAAGCCGCTCGTCAGGATTGTGCTGGGCGAGCACACGGCCGCTGTCGGCGTCCATCAGGACCCAGGACTTGGCGGCCAGTCGCGGCGGCGCCGGAATCATGGTCTGGACCTGGGGCTGTTGCGGCTGCGGCTGCGGCTGCGGCTGCGGCGTCTGCGCCATCAGCGGCGAGGTCACCAGCGACAGGCAGACCATCAGGACCGGCAGTAGCCGGCGTAGCGAGGACGAACTCAGGACTTTCATGGATGGCAGTCTCTTCGGGTACATCGGGAGATTCATTAGGGCCGACTCAGTCGGCCGCCGCATCGACGACGAAGGCTTCGTCGAAGCCGGCCCGGCGCAACTCGCCGCGCACCGGGTCGATCTGGGCGCGTCCGGCCAGCGGGCCGACCTGGACGCGATACAGGCCCGGCGCAGAGGCCACGCGCACCGGCTGCTCAAGGGACGACTGGAGCCGTGCCTTGAGTTCATTGGCGCTGTCGGCGGAGCCCAGCGCCGCGACCTGCAGGTAAATGGGGTCTGTCACCGATCCCGCCGAGGTGGGAACCGCCGACTCGTTCGCCGCCGCCGCGGCGGCCACCGCTGACGCCGCAGGCTCGGGCGCCTCAGCGACGGCAGGCCGCGGCGCCTCGGTACCGCCGCGATGCTCGGCCAGCCAGGCCGCGGGATCAATGGCCTCGACCCGCACGCGGCCGGTGCCACGATCCAGGATGTCGAGACGCGCCGCCGCGGCATAGGACAGGTCTATCTCGCGCTCGCTGTGGAAGGGGCCGCGGTCGTTGACCCTCACGATCACCGAGCGACCGTTGTCGAGATTGGTGACTCGAGCAAAGGTCGGCAATGGCAGCGAACGGTGGGCGGCGCTCATCTTGTACATGTCGTAGATTTCGCCGTTCGAGGTCGCATAGCCGTGGAACTTCTTGCCGTACCATGAGGCAGTACCGCGGCGCTCGTAGCCGCTGGCGTCATCCAGCACGTGATAGGTCTTGCCCCACACCTGATAGGTCGAACGATTGCCGGCTCGCGAGCGCGACTCGATCCGCGGCACCGCGTCCGGCACCCGGCTGACGTCGGGCGGCTCCTGCGGGTAGGCGTCGCTGCTCATGGCGTAGCGCTCGCCGCCGCTCGATGCCTCATCCGTGACGTCGGCGTCGGCGTTGCCGGACGGCGTCGGTGTCGCGCCGCCACCTCCGGCACAGCCGGTCAGCCACAGCGCGGCCAGCAAGAGAATCCACCAGGCTCTCATGGGCGCTCCTCCGGATCGGCCGCGGTGGCGGTGAACCAGTCGGCCTGGCGCCCCTCGGCGGCGGCGATGGCCTCGGCCAGCTCGGTCACGGCCATGGCGTAGAGATGGCTGTGGTTGTAGCGGGTAATGACGTAGAAGTTGTCGCGGCCGAAGCGGTACTGCAGGCTGCCATCTTCCCGCTCCAGCGCCAGCGGCACCACCTCGGTGCCATCCGGCAGCCCCGCGTCGCTCTCGATGCCTGCCGCGGCCAGCTCGCCGACGGTGGCACTCGGCGGCCGCGCGGCGTTGAAGGTGATGCCACCGGGACGCTCGCTCGGCCCCTCGGCCTCGTGATAGATCGGCGCCCCAGCCTGCCAGCGGTGCTCGGCGAAGTAGTTGGCGATGCTGCCGATGGCATCCACCGGGTCGGTCCACAGGTTGCGGTGGCCATCGCCGTCGAAGTCCACCGCGTAGGCGCGATAGCTGGTCGGGATGAACTGCGGATAGCCCATCGCTCCGGCGTAAGAGCCCTCGATGCTGTCCGGCGCGACATCCTGGCGAAAGGCGATTTCCAGGAAGGCAGCCAGCTCGCCGCGAAAGAAGCCGCCGCGACGCGGGTGATGAAAGGCCAGGGTCGACAGCGAGTCGAGCACGCGGTGATCGCCGGTAATCTCGCCGTAGCGAGTCTCTACGCCGAGAATCGCGGCGATGATTTCCGGCGGCACGCCGAATGCCGCCTCGGCCCGGGTAAAGGCCTCGCGATGGGCATCGATAAAAGCCGCGCCCTCGGCAATACGCGCCTCGCCGAGGAAAATGTCGCGATACTCGTGCCACACCAGGCGATGCTCGGCGGCACCGGACATGGCGTCGAGCACCTCCTGGCGGAACTCGGCCCGCCCTAGGGCGTCCTCGAGCCAGGCGCGGTCGACGCCGCGCTCGGCCACCTCATCGACCAGCCCCTTGACCTCCCCATGAAGGGGGTCGAAATCAGCCGCCGAGGCCCCGGCAGCCATCCAGAACATCAAGCTGCCCAGAGCCAGGGTCAACGCTCTGCGTCCCCGTGGAAGCGTCGTCACCGTCATACATCTCTCCCTGAATCGATCGGCCCGTATGGCGCTAGCGCGGCAGCAGGCGGCGGTGCGAATGAATGGCCATGAGAATACCGAAACCGGCCAGCAAGGTCACGCTGGAGGTCCCGCCGTAGCTGACCAGAGGCAGCGGCACGCCGACCACAGGCAGGATACCGCTGACCATGCCGATATTGACGAACACATAGATGAAGAAGGTCAGGATGATGCTGCCGGCGAGCAGCCGCCCGAAGGTCTCCTGGGCCGCCCCGGCGAGCCACAGCCCGCGGCAGACGATCAGCAGGTAGAGGCTCAGGAAGGCCAGCATGCCCACCAGCCCGAACTCCTCGCCGAGCACGGCGACAATGAAGTCGGTATGGCGCTCCGGGAGGAATTCCAGGTGGGACTGCGTGCCGTGCAGCCATCCCTTGCCCCACAGGCCGCCACTGCCGATGGCGGTGGTCGACTGGATGATGTTCCAGCCGGCTCCCAGCGGGTCGCTCTCGGGGTCGAGAAAGGTCAGTACCCGTTGACGCTGGTAGTCGTGCATGTTCATCCACAGCAGCGGCAGCGCCGAGGCCGCCAGCGCACCGAGCAGGCCGATGATGCGCCAGGACAACCCGGCCAGCAGGATCACGAAGACCGCGGCCAGGGCCACCAGCAGCGAGGTGCCGAGATCGGGCTGGCGAGCGATCAGCAGCACCGGCGAGCCGATCAGCAGCGCACAGACCACCAGGTCCTGCCAGCGTGGCGGCAGTTCCCGACGCCCGAGCCAGGCCGCCACCATCATCGGCACGGCCAGCTTCATCATCTCGGAGGGCTGGAAACGCACCACACCGGGAATCACCAGCCAGCGCTGGGCGCCCATGCCCATGTCGCCCATGACCTCGACCGCCACCAGCATGGCCATGCCCGCCAGATAGGCCGGGATCGACCAGCGCTGCAGGGTCGCAGGCGTAAACTGGGCAATGATCACCATGCCCGCGATGGCGACGCCGAACCGCACAGCCTGGGCGATCACCACGTCCAGGCGCTGCCCGCTGGCGCTGTAGAGCACCACCAGTCCGGCCAGCATCAGCAGCAGCAGCATGCCGATCAGCCAAGGGTCGAGGTGGATCCGCTCCCACAATCCGCGCTTGCGGGTGATGCCACTCAGCGAGGGCTTGACCGGATGGGGGCGGCGCAGCAGAAAGTCGACCATCGCGATTAGTCCTCTCCCTCGCTCGTCTCATCGTCGTCAGCGGCTTCCTGCGGTTCGCCATGGTGGCGTTCGAGCAGCCAATAGTCGGCCATCGCCCTGGCCAGCCCCGCCGCATGGCTGCTGCCGCCACCGGCGTTCTCGACGATCACCGAGACGGCGATCTGGGGATCGTCCACCGGAGCGAAGGCCATGAACAGGGCGTGGTCGCGCAGCCGCTCCTTGAGTTCCTCGGCGTTGTACTTCTCGTCCTGGCCCAGCGAGAACACCTGGGCGGTACCGGACTTGCCGGCCATGCGATACTCGAGCCCCGCGCCGGCGCGGCGGGCGGTCCCCTCACGGCCTGACAGCACCTTTTCCATGCCCGAGTAGACACGGTCCCACCAGCCGGGATTGTCGAGCTCGATGTCCGGTGGCGTGCCCGGCAGCTCGGTGGGGACCTGCTCGTCTCCGATCTCGAGGGCCAGGCGCGGCTTGATCCAGTCGCCGCGGTTGGCCAGCACCGCGGTGGCAGTGGCCAGCTGCAGCGGGGTGATCTGCAGATAGCCTTGGCCGATCCCCACCGACAGCGTCTCGCCAGGATACCAGGGCTGGTTGAAGCGCTCGCGCTTCCATTCCCGGGACGGCAGCAGGGCCGAGCTCTCGCCGGCCACGTCCGCGGCCACCCGCCGGCCGAAGCCGAACTGCGACAGGCTCTCGTGGATCTGGTCGATGCCCAGCTCGTGGGCCAGGGAATAGAAATAGGTATTGTTGGACACCGCCAGGGCCCGCTCCAGATCGACCCGCCCATGGCCCCAGCGCAGCCAGTTGCGGTAGCGCCGTGAGTCGTTGGGCAGCTGATAGTAGCCGGGATCGTAGATCACCTCGCCCGGCGTGATCTCGCCATCGCGCAGCCCGGTGATGGCCATGAACGGTTTGATGGTCGACCCCGCAGGATAGCTGCCGCGGATCGCACGGTTGAACAGCGGCAGGTCGATATCCTGCTGGAGCGCCCGGTAGGAGGCCAGATCGATCCCGGTGACGAACTGGTTGGTATCGAAGCCAGGCACCGAAGCCATGGCCAGGATCTCGCCGCTCTGCGGCGCCACCGCCACAATGGCGCCACGGCGCCCGTCGAGCAGATCCACGGCGAGCCGCTGCAGCCCCTTGTCCAGGGTCAAGGTCAGGTTCTGACCGGGCACCGGGTCGGTACGTCCCAGCTCGCGCAGCACCCTGCCGCGGGCATTGGTTTCCACCTTGCGCAGGCCGGCCTGGCCGTGCAGCGCCTCTTCGTAGAAGCGCTCGACGCCGGTCTTGCCGATGAAGTGGGTCCCGGCATAGTTGCCGGCATCGAGCACCTGAAGCTCCTCGGCGTTGATGCGTCCCACGTAGCCGAGCACGTGGGACATGATCTCGGCGTCCGGGTAATAGCGCAGCAGTTGGGCCTGCACCTCCACACCGGGCAAACGATGGCGATTGACCGCCAGGCGGGCGATCTGCTCTTCGTCCAGGTCACTCATCAGCAGCGCCGGCTGGAAAGGACGCTGACGCTGTCGTGAACGCTCGCGGAATGCCGCAACCCGATCCTCGGGCAACTCGAGCAGGTCCACCAGCAGCGACAGAGTCGCATCCAGGTCATCGACCCGCTCCCGCACCAGGGTCAGGTTGTAGGTCGGCCGGTTTTCAGCCAGCAACGCGCCGTTGCGGTCATAGATCAGCCCCCGGGTCGGGGGCAGCGGCTCGACCCGCACGCGATTCTTCTCGGAACGCGTGGTGTAGACCTCGTGCTGCACGATCTGCAGATAGGCCAGGCGCCCGCCGAGCAGGCCCGTGAGCAGCAGCACCACGACCACCGCCAGCAGCGAGCGCCAGCGGAAGATACGCAGTTCCTGCTCGGTATTCTTCAGGGTGTCGCGTGGCTGACGCATTGCTTGGCGGAGACCTCGGAGCGCTCAGCGATGGTAGGGATGGCCGACCATCAAGGTCCAGGCCCGATAGAGCTGCTCGGCCAGCAGGATGCGCACCAGGGGATGCGGCAGGGTCAACGGCGACAGCGACCAGCGCTGATCGGCGGCTGCAGAAAGCGCCGGATCAAGGCCATCGGGACCGCCGACCAGCAGGGCGACATCACGACCTTCCAGGCGCCAGCCCTCCGCTTGACGCGCCAGCTGCTCCGTACTCCAGGCCTTGCCGCCCACCTCCAGAGCCACCAGATATTCGTCGCCTTTCAACCGGGCGCGAATGCGCTCGGCCTCCTGACTGACGGCGCGCCGTGTATCGGCATTCTTGCCACGCGGGCCGGGCGTGATCTCTTCGAGCTCCAGGGCAAAGTCACGTGGCAGACGCTTGCGATATTCCTCGACGCCCCGGGTCACCCAATCGGGCATCCTGGTACCCACGGCCAGCAGTCGCACCCTCATGAAGCGCCGTGGGCCTCTTCCTCCAGGGCCACGCCATCGCTGGGCAGGTCAGCCCAAAGGCGCTCCAGATCGTAGAGCTGCCGAGTCTCGGGGAGCATGATGTGTACCACCAGGTCACCCAGGTCGACCAGCACCCAGTCGGCGCCGCTCTCGCCCTCGACGCCCAGCGGCGATACGCCCTGTTCCTTCACCGCCTGGATCACCTTGCTGGAGAGCGCCGCAAGATGACGACTGGAGGTACCGCTTGCCACCACCATCAGATCGGTCACGCTGGTCAGGTGAGAGACGTCCAGGACGGCGACGTCCCGGGCCTTGAGCTCTTCCAGTGCGTCCAGCACCAGCGTCTTGAGTGCGTCGATGTGCATACCCTTCGTGTCAGCCCCTCTCAGCGGAAAATGGTCATGCCTACATTGTACCGACTCGAACGAGGCCTGGCAGCGCCTGATGACGCAACGCGTCGGGTTTTTTGCCTCACCGCTTTCATCAGCGCGTACGCCGATAGAGCCCCTGCTCGAGGATCCACGCCTCCACGGCCTCGGGCAGCAGGTAGCGCACGCTGCTCCCCTCGGCCAGTCGCCGTCGCACCTCGGTGGCGGAAATCGCCATCCGCGAGGGCAGGCTCAGCCGCAACAGGCGCCCTGCAGGCGCCGCCATCAGCGTCGCCACGTCATCGACTTCGCGCCCGTCGACCAGCTCGGCCAGCGCCGCGGGGAGCGCAGCCTCGTGGTCCGGCCGATCCACCACCACCAGATGCGCCAGCGCGAAGAGACGTGCGGGGGCATGCCAGTCGGCCAGACGCAGGAAGGCATCGTGACCTAGCGCCATTACCAGGCGCGCCTGTGGCCCATATTCCTGGCGTAACTCGGCCAGAGTGTCGGCGCTGTAGGAGGGACCCTCGCGCTCGAGCTCGCGGGGGTCGGCCATCAGCCCGGGCGTGTCACCGATACCCAGCCGTAGCAGTGTCAAACGCTGTCGCGGCGATATCTGCGGCACGCCGCGTAGCGGCGGCTGGGCAGCCGGGATCATGTGCACGCGATCGAGAACCAGAGCCTCGTGCAGCTCCACGGCGCTGCGCAGGTGGCCAAGATGAACGGGATCGAAGGTCCCGCCCAGCATGGCGATACGCGGCGCCTGTATCGTCTCACTCACTGGCGAACCTGGCCGTCGCCGAGCACCACGTACTTGCGCGTGGTCAGGCCCTCGAGCCCCACCGGCCCCCTGGCATGCAGGCGATCGGTGGAAATGCCGATCTCGGCGCCCAGGCCGTATTCGAAGCCGTCGGCGAAGCGCGTGGAAGCGTTGACCATCACCGAACTGGAATCCACCTCGGCCAGGAAACGACGAGCCAGGGTGTAGTTCTCGGTGACGATGGCGTCGGTGTGCCGGGAGCTGTAGCGCTCGATGTGCGCCATGGCATCGTCGATGCCGTCGACTACCCGAACCGCAAGCACCGGGGCCAGGTACTCGGCCGCCCAGTCGGCCTCGGTGGCGGAGGCGATGTCGCCGAGGATCGCACGGGTGCGCTCGCAGCCGCGCAGTTCGACCCCATGCTCGGCGTAGGCCGCGGCCAGCGCCGGCAACAGCGCCTCGGCCACAGGCGCATCGACCAGCAGGGTTTCCATGGTATTGCAGGTGCCGTAGCGCTGGGTCTTGGCATTGACGGCGATGGCCAATGCCTTGTCACGATCCGCGCTGGCATCCAGGTAAACGTGACAGACGCCATCCAGGTGCTTGATCACCGGCACGCGAGCCTCGCGACTGATCCGCTCGATCAGCGACTTGCCGCCACGCGGAATGATCACGTCGACGTATTCCGGCATGCTGATCAGGCGCCCGACGGCGGCCCGATCGGTGGTTGCCACGACCTGAACGCTGTACTCGGGGAGCCCGGCCTGCGCGAGGGCGGCACGGATGCAGTCGGCGATGGCCGCATTCGACTCCCGGGCCTCCGAACCGCCGCGCAGAATCGCCGCATTGCCGGACTTGAGGCACAGGCTGGCCGCTTCCATGGTGACGTTAGGCCGCGATTCGTAGATGATACCGATCACGCCCAGCGGCACGCGCATCTGGCCAACCTGGATACCGCTCGGCCGAGATCGCAGCCCATCGATCTCGCCCACCGGGTCGGGCAGCGCCGCCACCTGGTGGAGGCCCTCGATCATGGCAGCCAGGCGCGTATCATCGAGGGCCAGGCGATCGAGCAGCGCGGCGTCGAGGCCGTTTTCGCGGCCCCGCTCGAGGTCGCGAGCGTTGGCCGCCAGCACCTCGGCGCGCGCCGCATCCAGACGCTCCGCCATGGCCAGCAGAGCAGCATTCTTGGCCGCAGTATCGGTGCGTCGCAGCCGGGTCGCGGCATCTCGCGCCTGTTGCCCAAGGCGCTGCATGTAGGCGTCGACGTCGGCGACGACGCTGTCGGAGTGGGAGGCGTGAGCTGTCATGCCGTAGAGTGTCTCCAAGAAAAGGGCCGTGGCGCCAAGCTACGCCCCAGGCTCGAGTCCAATCGGGAAGGAGCCCATACTAAGTCACCATGCAGAGCAAGTACAAAGTCGGCCTGATGCGAGTGAACCTGCTGGTGGCCGCCAGCCTCACCGCCTTCCTGGCGACGACCGCCCACAGCCTGCCGGATGCCTTCCTGCTGGGCCTGACCAGCCTGTGGCTCACCGTGACCGCTACCCAGATCGAACTCAGCCATCGCCACCTGGCTACCATCCCCTGGCAACTGCTTCCCGGTTTACTGCTGGCGGCCCTGCTGTGGGCCACTCCGGGCCGGCACCTGACATGGTTCTGGGCCTGGGCCATCCTGCTGATGCTCCCCCAGCCACGTTGGATCCTGGTGTTCAACGCCCTACTGGCCGCCGCCAGCTGGTGGAACCTCCATGACCGACTGGGCCTGGAACAGTGGCTGCTGGCAGGCCTGCTGCTCGCAGGACTAATGCTGCTGGGACTGTCGCGCTCGCTGGAACTCCAGGCCATGCGCCAACGCATCCGCGATCGCGCGCGCCTGGTTCCCGAGCTTCGCGTGTGGTCGAACCAGCGCCTACTGCACGATGTGCGCCATGAGCGGCACCGCGCACGCCATGAGGGCGGCCACGTCGAACTGTTGCTGCTGCGCACCACTCGTTGGCAGCTCTGGCACATGGCGGAGCAATGCTGCCGACTGCTCCAGCCTTACGACAACGCCTATCGACTGGATCGACGCACTCTGGGGCTGCTGCTGGTCAGCCGCGATGCCGACCAGGCAGAGACGCGCCGCCAGACGCTACTATCGACGCTGACCGTCTCGGTACGCATCAGGGCCATCGCCTTGCCGAGTCTCGGCTCGCTGAGCCACGAGCGACGCGCTCTCGCACGGCAAGCACGCCCTCTGGAGGTCAAGGAGATCGCCCACCATGGTTGAGCCACGCTCACCGCGCTCTCGACTCTTCACTCTGGCCATCGGCATCGGGATCGTACTGCTGCTTGGCCAGGCCCTGTGGTTCTACCTGATGGGGCACTATACCCGCATCCTGTTACCCGCCTTGCTCTCGCCGGTCATGGCGGTCGCCGCCCTGCTCGCCGCCACCGCCAGCGTCAAGGCCTCGCGTACCGCGGCCTATCTGGTACTGATCTGCGGTTTCCTGCTGATCGCGGTGGAACTGCCCGGCCACTCCAGCACCGCGGCGCTGTGGATCGGCCTGCCGCCGGTACTGACCCTGGTACTGCTGCCGCTGGGACCGGCAGTACTGCTCAATCTGGCACTGACACCGGTCTGGCTGGCCCTGCTCGGCAACGGTGAACTCGCCCCAGAACTCGCCGTCGGTTATCTGGCCTTGGTCGCCGTGGCCACCCTGGCACTCTGGGATCGGCTCCGCCAGCGCGACCTGCTGAAGGCCACCGACCCCCGCGAACACGAATGTCCGGCGCTGACCCGCAAGAGCCTGCACGAACGACTGACCGGGGAGTTCGAGCGCGCCCGACTGCTCGAGTGCCCGCTGGCGGTCGTGCTGCTCCACCTCCCCCAGCTCGACATGACCCGCGAGCAGTTCGGCGACGCCACCCGCCGCGCCATGCTGACGGCATTCTGCCAAGGCACGCTGCGCCATTGTCGTGAGCTCGACACCCTCGGCCGCGAGGACGAGACCGCCTTCTGGCTGATTCTGCCAAACACCACCGAAAACGGGGCCCTGCTGGTCCAACAGCGGCTACAGCAGGCCCTCGAGCAGGTCGTACTGGTGGAGACCGGCCCGCTGGAGGTGCGCCTGCGCCTGGAGACACCCCACAGCGGTGAACGCTGGCCAGCCTTCCTGACACGCTTGCAAGGCATGACTCAGGCCCTGGCCACCGATTAGTGTCCCGCATCAGAGGTTGACGGTAGAATTCTGGCGGCCGCCCCTGGGCCGCCATGCAGCACTACCATGCCTTGTCGCAACGCGGGGCCCGGCGCCTCGATGCGCCCGGTTTCTCATCAACGAACCGTCGCAACAGGACATTGGACGGACCGCCATCGATCATGGAGAGCCCCTTGAACCCTGTTGACCTACTCCAACAGTTGACGCCATCCCCGGCGCTGCTGCTGCTGTTGATCGTCATCATCGCGCTGGTCGAGTCGCTGGCCCTGGTGGGTCTGCTGGTACCGGGCGTAGTCCTGATCACCGCCACCGCCTCGATGGCCGGGCATCAGCAAATCGCCGTGGCGGCGGTGATGGGCGCCGCCTTTCTCGGTGCCATCGTCGGTGACGGCCTCAGCTTCTGGCTGGGCTATACCCAACGCGAGCGTGTCACCGCCATGTGGCCACTGTCGCGCTATCCGGAATGGTTGGCCCAGGGCGCCCGGTTCTTCCACCGCCATGGCTCACTTTCAGTGTTCCTCGGACGTTTCGTCGGCCCGGTCAGGCCGGTCGTACCCCTGATCGCCGGCATGATGCACATGCCACCCCGCCGCTTCACCTGGGCAAACCTGCTGTCGGCGGCACTGTGGGCCCCCGCCTATGTGCTGCCCGGCTACCTGCTGGGCCGAACATGGCAGCGCCTGCCGGGGTTCCCCGAGGCGTTGGAACCCTGGCTGGTGGGGCTCGGCGTGCTGGTGGTACTGCTGGCCGTGACCTTCTCCTGGCTACGCCACCAGACCCATCATGATGGGCTGGTGTATCGCGGCCTGGCCCGACTGCTGCGCCGCCACCCCAAGGGGCGCTGGGCATGGCGAGCACTGTCGCGCCCCCATGACCGAGAGCCGCCGCTGGGCACCTGGCTGCTACTGCTGACATCGCTCACCGCCCTGTCCGCGCTGACCCTGGTGGTGCTGCATCAGGGCGGCCCGCTAGCCATGGATCGCCGCCTCGACATCCTGATGGATACCCTGGTCATTCCGGGACTGCTGACGCTGAGCCATGTACTGGCGGAGCTCGGCGATCTGTACGGCATCATCGCCATGGTGCTGCCCTGGGGACTGTGGTGGCTCGCTCGCCGGCGCTTCGATGCCCTCGGCCACTTTGCTGCGGGCCTGCTCGGCATCGCCGCGCTCAACACCCTCGGCAAGGCCATCATCGGCCGCGCCCGGCCGGACGCCTCAGCCCACCTGGCGGACTCGCTTGCCTACCCCAGCGCGCATACCTCCACCGCCGTGGTGCTGTTTGGCCTGGCCGCCGCCTTCATCGCCAGGGAGTTGCCGCTACACCGCCGCTTCTGGGCCTACTGGGGCGCCATCGCCGTCATCGTGCCCATGGCGCTGTCGCGGCTGGTGCTGGGCGTTCACTGGCTCAGCGACCTGATCGGCGGCGCCCTGCTCGGGCTAGTGGTCTGCGCTCTGGTGCAGCTCGCCTGGCAACACCGCTCGCGGGAGACCCTGCGCCCCTGCCCCTGGTGGGCGCTGGGTGCGGCGTCGCTGGCGCTCGCCGCCGCGCGGGTGGTCTGGCTGGGGCCTGCGTAAGCTGGAAGCAGGAAGCAGGAAGCAGGAAGCAGGAAGCCAGAAAAGTGTGCTCTCCCCTCTTCAAGGCGCGCAGCGCCGTACTTCCCTCTTCCTTCTAGCGGCGGAGCCGGGTCAACCCAGCGCCAGCCACAGCCCCACGCCCACCATCAACGTCCCCGCCACGCGGTTGAGCAACCGCACCTTGTCGGCCTGACCCAGCAGGTGGCGCAGCGTCTGCCCACCGGTGGCGTAGGCCAGCAGGGCGCCGAACTCGATGGTCAGGATCACCGCGACCAGCGCGGCCAGCTGGGCGGGGAGCGGTCGCGAGGCATCCAGGAACGGCGGCAGCAGGGCCATGAAGAAGGCCCAGCCCTTGGGGTTGGCAACCGCCGTGACCAACCCCTGCACAGCCAGCTCACGGCGTCCGGCGCGAGCCTGGGACGCCAGGGTATCGGGAATCGCCATGCGCCCCCGGGAACGCCACATCATCACGCCCAGATAAGCCAGGTAGGCCCCGCCCAGCCACTTGAACACGGCAAACAACCCGGGCTGGCGCAGCATCAGGGCGGCCACCCCGGCCCCGGCGGCTATCGCCACCAGGCCCACGCCGACCAGCTCACCGGCCATCATCCACAGCGTGCGTCTTACCCCCTGGGTCATGCCCAGCACCATGGCCAGGGTCATGCACATACCCGGCGTCAGCGAGACCAGCAGAAAGGTCGGCACGAAAACCGACAGCACCGAGAGCGAGAGCATGAGAAGAACCTCCTTGTCATCGCGACTCGCCCAGACTGGCGAACCGCCGTTACTTCAACGTGACCGGGCGCTCCATGGCCCGGGCTACGCCCCCCAGCGGGGCATTAGCCGATGCTCGATGCCGAGCTGGTTAAGGATACGTGCGACGATGAAGTCGACCAGATCTTCGACCGAGGTCGGCCGGTGGTAGAAGCCCGGCGCCGCCGGCAGCACCACCGCGCCCTGGCGGGTCAGGCTCAGCATGTGCTCGAGGTGAATGGCCGACAGCGGCGTTTCCCGCGGCACCAGAATCAGCTGACGACGCTCCTTGAGCGCCACGTCGGCGGCTCGCTCGATCAGGTTGTTGCTGGCGCCGCAGGCCACCGCCGAGAGCGTGCCCGTGGAACAGGGACAGATCACCATCGCCGAGCTGGCGCCGGAGCCCGAGGCCACGGGCGCCATCCAGTCCTCGCGGCCGAAGCAGCGAATCTGGCCCGGGGCCGCCCCGCAGCGCTCGGCAAGGGCCTCGGCCAGCCGTCCGGGCCGTGCCGGCAGTTCGCTCTCGGTCTCGGTGGCGATCACCAGGTGCGCCGCCTTGGAAATCATCACCCAGACCTCGCGGTTCGCCTCTACCAGCGCCTCGATCAGGCGCAGACCATACTGGGCGCCAGAGGCCCCGGTCAGCGCTACGGTGACCGGAGCGCCGAATCCCGTCGCGTCTCGCTCAGCCGCCATGGGCCACCTCCAGTGCCGCCAACAGCCTGTCGTGGATACCGCCGAAGCCGCCGTTGGACATCACCACCAGGCGATCGCCCTCACGTGCCTCGGCCACCAGCGCCGCTACCAGGGCATCTAGATCGTCGTAGACGCCGCCGGGCCGACCGCTGGCCTCGACCACCGGCGCCAGGGACCAGTCGAGCCCTGGAGGCTGGTACCAGTAGGCGGCATCGGCACTTGCCACGCTGCTCGCCAGTCGCTCGCTCAGGGTGCCGAGGCGCATGGTGTTGGAGCGCGGCTCGATCACCGCCAGCAGGCGGCCGTGCGGGGTGGCGGCACGCAGCCCGCCGAGGGTGGCGGCGATAGCCGTGGGGTGATGGGCGAAATCGTCGATCACCTGGATGCCGGCCACTTCACCGCGTACCTCCTGGCGGCGGCGCGGTGTCTCAAAGCGCGTCAGGGCCTCGGCGCCATCGGCAAGCGACATGCCACAAGCGTGGGCGACGGCGAGCGCCGCCAGCGCATTGCGGGCGTTGTAGTCGCCGGTCAGCCCCCAATCGACCACGGCTTCCTGCTTGGCGTCGGCGCCGCGATGCACGACCCGAAAACGGCTGGCGTCGGCGCGCTCGAGCTCGAAGCGCCAGGGGCTCTCCGGGGCCTGACCGAAACGCTCGACCGGGGTCCAGCAGCCCTGTTCGAGCACGCGCTCCAGCGCCGGCTCACCGTCGGCCACCAGCAGCCGCCCCTTGCCCGGCACGGTACGCACCAGGTGATGGAACTGACGCTCGATGGCGGCCAGGTCGGGGAAGATGTCGGCATGGTCGTACTCCAGGTTGCCGAGCACCGCAATCTCGGGGCGGTAATGCACGAACTTGGAGCGCTTGTCGAAGAAGGCGGTATCGTACTCGTCGGCCTCCACCACGAAGGGGGCATCGTCGCCGCCCAGCCGCGCCGACACGCCGAAATTGCGCGGCACGCCGCCGATCAGGAATCCCGGCGCCAGCCCCGCCGCTTCCAGCAGCCAGGCGGTGAGGCTCGCCGTGGTGGTCTTGCCGTGGGTGCCGGCCACGGCGATCACCGGCCGGCCGGGCAGCACATGCTCGGCGAGCCACTGGGGGCCAGACACGTAGGGCAAACCCCGATCCAGCACCGCCTCGACCTCGGGATTGCCCCGCGACAGGGCGTTGCCGATCACTATCAGATCGGGCCGCGGATCCAGGTTGTCGGCGGCGAAACCCTCGATCAGAGCGATCCCCGCCTGTTCGAGCTGGGTGCTCATGGGCGGATAGACGCCCGCGTCCGAGCCGCTGACGCGATGCCCCTGTTCTCGGGCCAGTAACGCCAGGCTCCCCATGAAGGTACCGCAGATGCCGAGAATATGAAGATGCATGGAGTCTCCGCTACCGGAATGCCTTGCCGGCGGTCAGCGGCCGCCCGGCGGAAAGCGGCAGCCTAGCATGGCCCCTGCGCGCCCTCCAGCGCGCCGCGGACGTCGCGTATCGCCGACGGGATGCAGCCACCGGGGCGATGGGCTAGAATCGACGCCTTTCTTGGACGAACCCCGGAAGCGACCTGCCAAGCGGGCCGTTTCCCCATGACGCGACAAGCAACAGGATAGCCCCATGGCCCAGCACAACGCCTTTTACGCCCAGTCCGGCGGCGTCACCGCCGTGATCAACGCCAGCGCCTGCGGCGTCATCGAGGCCTGCCGCCGCCACTCCGACCAGATCGGCAAGGTCTACGCCGGCCACAACGGCATCATCGGCGCCCTGACCGAAGACCTGATCGACGTCAGTCAGGAGAGCGACGAGGCCATCGCGGCGCTGCGCCACACCCCTGCCGGCGCCTTCGGCTCCTGCCGCTACAAGCTCAAGGACATCGAGACTCATCGCGCCCAGTACGAGCGGCTGATCGAGGTCTTCAAGGCCCACGACATCCGCTACTTCTTCTACAACGGCGGCGGCGACAGCGCCGATACCTGCCTCAAGGTCTCCCAGCTGTCCGAGAAGTTGGGCTATCCGCTGACCGCCATCCACGTGCCCAAGACCGTGGACAACGACCTGCCGATCACCGACAACTCCCCGGGCTTCGGCAGCGTGGCGAAGTACATCGCCACTTCCACCCTGGAGGCATCGCTGGACATCGCGTCCATGTGCGCTACCTCCACCAAGGTGTTCGTGCTCGAGGTCATGGGGCGCCACGCCGGCTGGATCGCCGCCGCCGGCGCCCTGGCCGGGCAGAAGGAAGGTGACGCCCCGCACCTGGTGATCTTCCCCGAGATCGCCTTCGACCGCGCCGCGGTGATGGCCCGTGTCGAGGAGTCCGTGCACAAGTACGGCTACTGCGTGATCGTGGTCTCCGAGGGTGCCCGCTACGAGGACGGCACCTTCCTCGCCGACTCCGGCAACACCGACGCCTTCGGCCACCGCCAGCTGGGCGGCGTGGCGCCAACGCTGGCCGGCATGGTCAAGCAGGATCTCGGCTACAAGTATCACTGGGCGGTCGCCGACTACCTTCAGCGCGCCGCGCGCCACCTGGCGTCCAAGACCGACGTGGACCAGGCCTACGCGGTGGGCGAGAAGGCCGTCGAGCTGGCACTCGCCGGCGACAACGCCAAGATGCCGGCGATCAAGCGTACCGGCGACGCCCCCTATGCCTGGACCGTCGAGGCCGCACCGCTGGCCGAGGTAGCCAATCGCGAGAAGTTCATGCCGCGTGATTTCATCCGCGAGGACGGCTTCGGCATTACCGAAGACTGCCGCCGCTACCTGTCTCCTCTGATCCAGGGTGAAGACTTTCCCCCCTTCGAGAACGGCCTGCCCAAGGTGGCCAAGCTGGCCAAGCATCGCGCCGAACGCAAGCTGCCGGAGTTCAAGATTTAAAGCTGGAAGCTGGAAGCTGGAAGCTGGAAGCTGGAAGCTGGAAGCTGGAAGCTGGAAGCTGGAAGCTGGAAGCTGGAAGCTGGAAGCTGGAAGCTGGAAGCTGGAAGCTGGAAGCTGGAAGCTGGAAGACAGCATGAACCCCGCCATCATGGGGTCAAGGGGCTTCTTCAAACTTCCAGCTTAAGCCCGCGAAGCGGGCGTTCTTCCAGGTGCGAAGCACCGCTCTTCAAGCTTACGTCCGCGAAGCGGGCGTTCTTCCAGCTCCCGGGCGCAGCCCGGTTCTAGCGCAGCAGCCAGGAGATCACCAGCAGCACCAGCAGCACGCCGGCCACGGCCTGCCAGATCCAGGCTGGCTCGTAGCGCCGAGACGGCGAGCCACCGCTACCTCCCTCGGGGACTCGCAGGGCATGCAGGAACTCCGAAAGCCGCCGGTAGCGCAGCGCGCGCTGGGGCGTGAGCGCCCTGCGCAGGGCATCGTCGAGGGCCGGCGGTATCTCGGGATCGTGACTCCGGGCACTGCGATAGTGCATTCGCTCCAGGTCGGTATGGCGCAGTAGTTCCTTGACCGGCTGCTCATAGGGCAAGGCACCGGTGAGCAGCCAGTAGGTCGTGGAGGCCAGCGAATACTGGTCGCTGCGACGCCCCACCTCATCATCCAGCGCATACTCAGGCGCACTGTGCTCGGTCAGCCCGACCTGGCGCAGCAGCCCTCGCGAGCGACGATGGCCGTCCACGTCGCGCAGATGGCAGGCGCTCAGGTCGGCGAGCACTACCTGGCCGTGCCGGTCGATCAGCACATTGTCGGGATGCACCCGCTGGTGCAGCAGGTCGCGGCGGTGCAGCGCCTGGATGCCCTTGCCGAGCTGGATGGCGATATCCAGCCGCTGGGCCAGGCCGGCCTGGGGATGGCGACGCACCCATTCGGCGAGGGTCTCCCCCGCCACGTAGGCCATCAGGTAATACAGATGGCGCCGGGGGCGCGAGGGCTCCATGACCCGCACCACGAACGGCGAACGCACGCGCTCGACGACCCACTGCTGAAGCAGGAAGTGCTCCAGATAGGCGTTGCGGCTGGAAAGCTCTGGGCTGGGCGCCTTCATCACCATCTCACGCTCGGAGTGAACATCGCGCACTCGATAGACCCGTGACTGGGCCGTTCGCGACAGCACCTCGAGCACCTCCAGGCCATCGAGCCGCTCACCCACATCGAGCTCCGGCGGGATCGGAAGGTCGCCGTAAAGCCTGCCGGGATGATCGCGCGCCTCCTCAGGCAGGGCGTCGATGCGCACCAGCTGGAAGCAGAACTGGTCTCCGCCGTAGCCGCGTTCCCGGGCCCGCTCGCTGGCGGTCTGGGCCAGCCGCTCGCAGGCGGCGTCCAGATCGCTGGCATCCTGGCGAATCAGGCCCACGTAGTCCGACGGCATCAGCGTGCCCTGAACCCCCTGGCTAGTGAACAGGAAGATGTCACCTTGCTTAAGTGGCATCTGCACATAGTCGATATCCAGGCTGGCATCCATGCCCAGCGCCCGGGACGGATAGCGATAGCCGCCAAGATCCGTGACGTGATCCCGGGTGAGCTGCTCGAACTCCGCGCCCCTGAGACGAAACACCAGGGTATCCCCCATATGGAAGAGGTGCGCCTCGCGCCCCTCGTAGACCATGGCGGACATCGAGCTCACGTAGCCGCCGTCGCTGACCTGACGACTCTGGCCAAAGCACCAGGCGTTCAGCGAGCGCAGCACCCGGGTGGCCGACAGCTTGGCTCCCCAGTGATCGGGCGTCGAATAGTAGTCGGCCAGGAAGCCCTGGACGCTGAGGTCACCGGCCTGCTTGGCCAGTGGGTTGCGCGAGGTGGAGTCGGTGATCAGCGCGCAGGCGCCCTTGGCCACCAGCAATTGCTCCTCGGGAACGCACACCGACATCGAGCTGCGATGCCGGCCACGCGCCGGTACCACGAAGGCCTGGCCGAAACTCAGTGACAGTTGCGCGGATGCCAAGACGGTCTCCTTGTGCTGGCAGCGGCTCCAGACCCCGACGGGGCCCTCCATAGCGGGCCCATGATACACGCCCGTCCCCGCCTCTGGCTCTACCTCTCGGCATGTAACCCCCTCGCCGGAGACCTAGGTCGGATTGGTAATCGCCAGGACGGCCTCGTATAATTCGCCGCATTTCACACCCGACGGCTATCCGCCAGAGAAGGACGCGATCATGAACTTCGACAACATCCCCGCCGGCAAGGACCTGCCCAACGACCTCTACGTGGCAATCGAGATTCCGGCCAACCATGCCCCGGTCAAGTACGAGATCGACAAGGACATGGGAGCGCTGCTGGTCGACCGCTTCATGGCCACCCCGATGTTCTATCCGGCCAACTACGGCTTCATTCCGCACACCCTGGCCGATGACGGCGACCCCCTGGACGCCCTGGTCGTGACCCCCTACCCGGTCCAGCCCGGCAGCGTCATTCGCGCCCGCCCGGTCGGCATCCTCAACATGACCGACGAGGCCGGCGAAGACGCCAAGCTCGTGTGTGTGCCGCACCCCAAGCTGTCCACCCTCTACGACGACATCCAGGAAGTGACCGACCTGCCCGAGCTGCTGCGCCAGCAGATCGCCCACTTCTTCGAGAACTACAAGGATCTCGAGAAGGGCAAATGGGTCAAGGTGGAGTCCTGGGAAGGCGTCGAAGCCGCCCGCAAGGCCATCGAGAAGGCTGCTGCCGCCCACGGCAAAGCCTGATCGCCGCCGCACTTGCGTAAACGAAGGGGCCGCCCGGTGGGCGGCCCCTTCGTCGTCGATGGCGCTCAGTTTTCTGCGTCAGCGTCTCCTGCGTCAGGATCGGGAGCGGCCAAACCGTCGTCAGCAGACTCGCCCGGCGACGCTTCCCCGGCAGGCTGCTGCTGTATCGGGGCGGCCTGCACCCCGGCCTCGGCCGCTGCCTCCGGCACACTCTCGCCCTCGCCGGAGGCAGTGCTGACGGGATTCGCGTTGCCCACACCGTCGGGCGCCGCCTCGGCACTCGCCTCGACACCGTCGCCCCCAACCTCCGGCGCCATGCCTGTCGCGGGACTCGCGGCCCCAGAGGTGGACAACGCCTTGACCAACTCGCGACTCAGGTCCCGTGCACGCAGCACGTGATTGGCCATCACCAGCGAGTGATTGGCGAAGATGCCGAAGCCGGAGCCGTTGAGCACCACCGGACTCCACAGCCGCCGCTGGCTTCTCGCGAGCTCAGCGACCAGCATCTCCCAGCGAACGGCGAGCCCGGCATCCTCGAGCCATGCGGCCCGATCGCGCCCCACCGCAGTGAGCAGCCGATGCAGCGCCCAGGCCTGGCCGCGCGCCTCGAAGAAGACGTTGTCGACCCGATACCAGGGCGTCTCGCGCGGCAACCCTTCCGCTTCTAGATCCAGATCGGCCAGAGCCTCGGGATTGCCGACGCTGGCCGACAGGCGACGTCCGAGATCGTCCAGCCCCTGCGCCACCCCGGCCAACCACGGCGCCATGCCCTGCCCACCGACAGCGAAACCGCCACCGCCCAGCGCTTCCTGGTAAGCGGCGAGCCCGGCCTGCGCCTGACGCAGCCGGTGCTCGGTGGAAGGATAGAACCAGTCGCGACTATCGCCTTCCAGCTGCATCTTCACGGCCCCCAGGGCCGCTGCCTCTCCACCGCCCATGGCCGGCAACGCCTGACTCAGCCGACGGGCCTGGCTAAGCACGCCGAGCTCCCAGGCCGGCATGTTATCGAGCCACAGCCCCGGCGGCGCCAGATCGTTGCGCAGATAGCCGCCGGGCTTGTCGAGCAGCGTGCCCACCAGACCCGACAGTCCGTCAATGGTCGCCTTACCCGGCACCGTGTCGGCGGCCGGCGAGGCCTCCTCTCCCCTTTCGAGGGCCGGCGTACGGCTCCACCAGATACCCAGCCCGAGAGCCACCAGCAGATAGATCACCAACGCGGCCAGCAGCGGTTTCCAGACCCAGCCATATTGCGGGCGCTCGAGCGCCTCGATCCTGCGGCGACGCCGGTCGCTCGCCTGTCGCTTCAATACCATGATCCTGTTCCCTGACAGTAAGGGCCCGGGCACGATCGCCCGAACCGGCAAGGGGCATCCACAGCGCCCCATCGCTGCGATATCCTAGGCAATGTCTGAAAAGTGCCTGCGCTCGGCTATACGGCGTTAAAAATCGGCTCAAAGTACTCAGTTACTACCTGCAAACTCCGTCTTTTCACCGATTTTTGCCTTGTCTAGCCTTCGCTCACCGACTTTTCAGACAAAGCCTAGGCCAGATCCGATGCCTGCCGTGGCACCGAACGGCCCAAGGGCCTGGCGGACGGACTCGAACGTCGCGCCGCGCCGTTGCCGAACGGGGCGCACGACCGCCCAGTGCTCAGGGTCCAGTATCTCGTCCTCCAGGCTCCAATGCATCTGATCATAGCGCTCCCTGACGCGGAACCCCATGCCTCGCCACGGGTCACAAACGCGCTACTCAACGTCTGCCAAGGAAAGCCTCGTGTTGCATCTCTGTCGCCTGCTCTGCCTATTCGCCCTGCTATGGATCCCGCTGACAACCCAGGCCCAGTGGTTCGGCGGCGGAGACGACGGCGATTTCCTGCCGGTGGAGCAGGCGTTCCAGCCGCGTGTCTGGCACGACGGTGATACGCTCAGCATTGGCTTCGAAAACGCCGACGGCTACTATCTGTACCGCCATCGTTTCAGCGTCGAGAGCGACGCCAAGGGCATCACCCTCGGCGACCCCAGGCTGCCTCCGGGCGAGGCCAAGTCCGATGAATTCCTCGGCGACGTGCGTGTCTTCTACGACCGCGTCGTCTTCACGGTACCGATCGAGGGCCAGCCCCAAGGCCCCCTGGCGCTGACCCTGGGCTTCCAGGGCTGCGCCGATGCGGGCCTGTGCTACCCCCCCGAACGGGTCGCGCTGCAGGCCCCCGAAGGCCAGGCCCCGGCGGCCTTCCGCTCCGCCCCGCTCGCTGACGAGGTCGCCACCGACGGCCGTTCCGTTACCGCCCCACCGGTCAGCGAGGATGGTCGCTTCAGCACCCTGCTCGAGGAAGCCAGCCTGCCGCTGGTGCTGGGCCTGTTCCTCGTCGCCGGCCTGGGGCTGACCTTCACGCCCTGTGTGCTGCCGATGGTGCCGATCCTGTCCTCCATCATCGTCGGCCAACATCCCAGCCGCTCGCGAGCCTTCGCGCTGTCACTGTCCTACGTGGCCGGCATGGCGCTGACCTATGCCGTCGTGGGCGTGCTGATGGGCATCTTCGGTGCCGGGCTCAACCTCCAGGCTCGGCTGCAATCGGCTCCTGTGCTGATCGGCTTCGCCGTGCTGTTCACGCTGTTCGCCATGGCCATGTTCGGCGCCTTCGACCTACGCCTGTCGCCGCGACTGGCGACCCGCATCGAAAGCTGGCAGACGCGCGCGCAGCGCAGCGGTCCGGCGGGCCTGGCACTAGCCGGCGCGCTCTCGGTGCTGGTGGTCTCACCCTGCGTATCGGCACCGCTGGCCGGCGCCCTGGTCTTCATCTCCTCCACCGGCGATGCCGTGATGGGCGGCGCCGCCCTGCTGGCCCTGGGCCTGGGCATGGGGGTTCCGCTACTGCTCGTGGGCACCTTCGGCCCCACCCTGCTGCCGCGCACCGGCGCCTGGATGAACGGGATCAAGACCGCCTTCGGTCTCCTGCTGCTGGGGGTAGCCATATGGCTGGTCGAACGGCTGATACCCGCCACGGCCGCCCTGCTGCTGTGGGCCGCGCTAGCCATCGGCAGTGCCTTGGCGCTCGGCGCCTTGACGCTGAACCCGCCCCAAGGCTGGCCACGGGCCCGCCAGACGCTCGGCATCCTGCTGCTGGTATGGGGCGTGACCATGGTGATCGGCGCCTCGCGGGGGGCCCACGATCCGATGCGCCCGCTGGCCACCAGCGCTGCTCCTGCCACGGCCGACGCCAGCGCCGCAGCGAACCGGCAGCCGGTGCAGGTCGTGACCCGGCTCGACGAACTCCAGGCGGCACTAGCCGATGCTTCCCGGCCGGCGTTCGTCGACATCACCGCCGACTGGTGCATTTCCTGCCAGGTCATGAAGCGCGAGGTCTTCCCAGACCCGGTGGTGGCCGAGGCGCTGTCCGACTTCCGGCGCATCGAGGTGGACGTCACCGACTCCGACGAGGACAGCCGGGCCCTGCTGAAGCACTTCGCCCTGTTCGGCCCGCCAAGCCTGCTATTCTTCGACGACGGTCGCGAACTGCGCCAGGCACGCATCCAGGGCGAGGTCGATGCCCAGCGACTGGCACGCCACCTGGATGACGTTCTGACCTGGTTGGACGACGGTCGAGCCTCGGGCTAGGGTGCGCATGAAACGCCTCCGCGAACGCTGTTCGCCGGCTGCTGGACATCACCGCCGAATTTCGGCAAACTCCGACCACATCGCTTTTCAAGGCCGTTAGAGACGGTAAGAGACGACATCTTGCCGCGATCTATGGCAAGTTAGCCAAGGTTGACAGCGCCGGCCGTCACCCCGAATCCACTCATCGAGACGACGTCATATGGATATCCGCAAGGTCAAGAAGCTGATCGAGCTGCTGGAAGAGTCGAACATCAGCGAGATCGAGATCCAGGAAGGCGAGGAATCGGTGCGCATCAGCCGCCACCCCAACGGTGCCGCCTATCCCCAGCCACCGGCTCCCGCCTGGCCGGCTCCGGCGCCGGCCCAGCCCGCCGCCCCGGCAGCCCAGTCCGTCGCGGCTCCCGCCGAGCCTGCCGCCGACCAGGGCCCCGGCTACCAGGGAGAGGCCGTGCTCTCGCCCATGGTGGGCACCTTCTACCGCGCCCCGGCACCAGGAGCCAAGCCCTTCATCGAAGTCGGCCAGAGCGTCAAGAAGGGTGAGACCATCTGCATCGTCGAAGCGATGAAGATGATGAACCAGATCGAGGCCGATCGTGACGGCGTCATCGAAGCCATCCTGGTCGAGGACGGCGAGCCGGTCGAATTCGAGCAGCCGATGGTCGTCATCTCCTGATCTTTTCACCCACTTGGCGGACCCCATCATGCTGGACAAGGTTCTCATCGCCAATCGCGGCGAGATCGCCCTGCGCATCCTGCGCGCCTGCAAGGAACTGGGCATTCGCACGGTCGCAGTACACTCCAAGGCCGACCGCGAGCTGATGCACGTGCGCCTGGCCGACGAGGCCGTGTGCATTGGCCCCGCTGCCTCGGCGCAGTCCTACCTCAACATCCCGGCGCTGATCAGCGCCGCCGAGGTGACCGACTCAAGCGCCATCCACCCCGGCTACGGCTTTCTGTCCGAGAACGCCGATTTCGCCGAACAGGTAGAACGTTCCGGCTTCACCTTCATCGGCCCCAGGGCCGAGACGATTCGCCTGATGGGCGACAAGGTGAGCGCCATCGCTGCCATGAAGAAGGCCGGGGTACCCACCGTCCCGGGCTCCAATGGCCCGCTGGGCGACGATGAAGGCGAGATCCTCGCCACCGCGCGGCGCATCGGCTATCCGGTGATCATCAAGGCTGCCGCCGGCGGCGGCGGACGCGGCATGCGCGTGGTGCACACCGAGGGCCACCTGCTCTCCGCAGTGACCGTGACCCGAACCGAGGCCCACTCGGCCTTCGGCGACGGCACCGTCTACATGGAGAAGTTCCTCGAGAAGCCGCGCCACGTCGAGGTGCAGGTGCTGGCCGATGGCCAGGGTAACGCCATCCACCTCTATGACCGCGACTGCTCGCTGCAGCGCCGCCACCAGAAGGTGCTCGAAGAGGCGCCGGCCCCGGGTCTCGACCCGGACGCTCGCGCCCAGGTGCTCAAGGCGTGCACCGATGCCTGCATCGAGATCGGCTACCGCGGCGCCGGCACCTTCGAGTTCCTGTACGAGGACGGCCAGTTCTTCTTCATCGAGATGAACACCCGAGTCCAGGTCGAGCACCCGGTCACCGAGATGGTCACCGGCGTCGACATCGTCCGCGAGCAGCTGCGCATCGCCTCCGGCCTGCCGCTGTCGATCACCCAGGACGAGGTCGAGCTCAACGGCCACGCCTTCGAGTGCCGCATCAACGCCGAGGATGCCAGAACCTTCATGCCCTCCCCGGGCAAGGTCACCCTCTACCATCCGCCGGGCGGGCTCGGCGTGCGCATGGACTCTCATGTCTATACCGGTTACTCGGTACCGCCGCACTACGACTCACTGATCGGCAAGCTGATCACCTGGGGCGCCGACCGCGAGACCGCGCTGACACGCATGCGTAATGCCCTCGACGAGCTGCTGGTCGAAGGCATCAAGACCAACACCGACCTGCACAAGGACCTGGTCCGCGACGGCTATTTCCAGCAGGGCGGCGTGAACATCCACTACCTGGAGAAGAAGCTCGGGCTCTGAGTCCGGCCGATACTCCTCCGGCGCGGGGCGGCATGGCCGCCCCGTCGTCGTTTCTTCACCCGACCTCCCTGGAGTCCCCATGCCCTGGCTGCAACTCAAGGCGCGTATCGCCCCCGAACAGGCCGAACTGCTCGAGGAGCTGCTACTGGCCGAAGGCGCCACCGCCATTACCCTCCAGGACGCCGAGGACGACCCTCTGTTCGAACCCGAGCGCGGCACCACGCCGCTGTGGGACGAGACTGTCCTGACCGGCCTCTACGACGACCTGGAGGGGCTGTCGGCGATGCTCGAGCGCCTGGGCGCCGCCTGGGCCGAGGCCATGCCCGGCGAGCCCTGCCCCGAGATCGAGCACGAGCTGCTCGACGACCGGGATTGGGAGCGCGCCTGGATGGATGACTTCAAGCCCCTGCGCATGGGCCAGCGGCTATGGATCGTGCCCAGCTGGCACGAGGCACCGGATCCCGAGGCGGTGAACCTGCTCCTCGACCCGGGCCTGGCCTTTGGTACCGGCACCCACCCCACCACGGCGCTTTGCCTGGCGTGGCTCGACCGGCTGGCCGTGGATGGCGCACTGCAGGGCCGCCACGTCCTCGACGTGGGCTGCGGTTCCGGCATCCTCGCCATCGCCGCCCTCAAGCTCGGCGCCGACGCGGCGGTGGGCACCGACATCGATCCCCAGGCACTCTCGGCCAGCCGCGACAACGCCGAGCGCAATGGGGTCGCCGAGCAGGCCTTGGCGCTGTACTACCCGGAACAGCTGGATGCCTCGACGCGCTTCCCGGTGGTATTCGCCAATATCCTGGCCGGCCCGCTGGTCGAGCTGGCCGACGAGATCGCCGCACGCGTCGCCCCGGGTGGCCGCCTGGCGCTGTCCGGCATCCTCGAGACCCAGGCCGAGGAGGTCCGCGAGGCCTACGAGAATCGAGGCCTGATCATGGACGAACCCGACGTGCGCGAAGGCTGGGTGCGCCTCGACGGACGACGTCCCGACTGATACCCGCGAAGACCACCTTCACCCAGGCCATCCGGGGGCGTATGATATGTCCCCCTTCGAACCATCGACGCTGATCATGTCCGACTCACGCTCCCTGCCACGCATCGGCCGCCATGCCCTGCCCAACCGGGTGATCCTGGCGCCCATGGCCGGTGTCACCGACCGCCCCTTCCGCGCGCTCTGCCGCCGGCTTGGCGCCGGCCTGGTGGTGGGCGAGATGGTGACCTCGGATCCCAACCTGTGGCACACCCGCAAGTCGCGGCTGCGCATGGACCATCGCGGCGAACCCGGCCCGCGCGCCGTGCAGATCGCCGGCGGCGACGCCGAGATGCTCGCCGAGGCGGCACGCCTCAACGCCGAGATGGGCGCCGAGATCATCGATATCAACATGGGCTGCCCGGCCAAGAAGGTCTGCAACAAGGCCGCCGGTTCAGCGCTGCTGCGCGACGAGGCGCTGGTCGCCGATATTCTCGGCTCAGTGGTCGCCGCGGTCGACGTGCCGGTGACGCTGAAGATCCGTACCGGCTGGTGCGCCGACAGTAACAATGGCGTACGGGTGGCTCGTCTGGCCGAAGCCGCCGGCATCCAGGCGCTGGCCGTACACGGCCGCCATCGCCAGCAGCGCTACGGCGGCGAGGCGGAGTACGATACCATCGCCGCCATCAAGGCCGCCGTGTCGTTGCCGGTGTTCGCCAACGGCGATATCGATTCGCCCGAGAAAGCCCGCCGGGTCCTCGACTATACTGGGGCGGATGCGGTAATGATCGGCCGCGGCGCCCAGGGCAATCCGTGGATCTTTCGCGAGATCGACCACTACCTGCGACATGGCCGACGCCTGGCGCCCCCCGACGCTACCGAGCGCGCGGCGGTGCTGCACGGCCACCTGAAGGCCCTGCACGACTTCTACGGTGAGCACATGGGCGTGCGCATTGCCCGCAAGCATCTCGGCTGGTACCTCGCCGGCGATGCCCGCTTCGACGACGACGGGCGCCGCACGCTTCGTGCCACCTTCAATGGCCTGGACAGCGCCGCTGACCAGAGCCGCTTCATCGACGAACTCTTTCGTCATGGCTCCGCCGCGGCCCCCGACCGCGTTGCCCGGGTCATGACGCCGGACGGAACCTGTGCCGCATGACCAGCAGCCAAGCCTTTGACCATGATCCCGCGCTGACCGAGCTGGACGCCCACGCCTCCCGGGCCCTCGCCGATGGCGCCGCTCCGCGACCGCACAGCGACATGCCCCTGCGTGAGGCCGTCGAGACCTCCATGCGTCGCTACTTCGACCATCTCGACGGAGGCGACGTGACCGACCTCCATGCCATGGTGATGGCCGAGGTAGAGGCACCACTGCTCACCGCCGTGCTCGAGCACACTCAGGGCAATCAGACCCGAGCCGCCGAAATGCTCGGCCTCAACCGCGGCACCTTGCGCAAGAAGCTCAAGCACTATGGTCTGATCTGATTTCACCGCGAGGGCGCCGACAAGCGCCCTCGCCTGCTTTGCGTCTTCCTCATACCATGCCCGCAACAGAGTGACCCCCATGTCCCAAGCTTCCACCACTCCGGTCCGCCGCGCCCTGATCAGCGTGTCCGACAAGACCGGCATCGTCGACTTCGCGCGCGGCCTCAGCGCCCTGGGCGTCGAACTGCTCTCCACCGGCGGCACCTTCCGCCTGCTGCAGGAGAACGGCGTTCCGGTCACCGAGGTCTCCGAGCACACCGGCTTTCCCGAGATCATGGACGGCCGGGTCAAGACACTGCATCCGAAGATCCACGGCGGCATCCTCGGGCGTCGCGGACAGGACGACGCGGTGATGGCCGAACACGGCATCGCCCCCATCGACATGGTGGTGGTCAACCTCTACCCGTTCTCCGCCACGGTGGCACGCCCCGACTGCACGCTCGAGGACGCCATCGAGAACATCGATATCGGTGGTCCGACCATGGTTCGCGCCTGCGCCAAGAATCACGCCCACACCACCATCGTGGTGGACGCCAGCGACTATGCGCGGGTGCTGGAGGAGGTCAACCAGGGCGGCATGCAGCAGGCCACTCGCTTCGACCTGGCGGTCAAGGCCTTCGAGCATACCGCCGGCTATGATGCCGCTATCGCCGACTATCTCGGCCAGCGCGTCCCGGGCGGCGAGGACGGCTTCCCGCGCACCTACAACCTGCAGTTCCAAAAGAAGCAGGCCATGCGCTACGGTGAGAACCCCCATCAGGCCGCCGCCTTCTACGTCGAACCCGACTGCCGCGAACCGAGCGTGGCCACCGCCGAGACCCTGCAGGGCAAGCCGCTGTCGTTCAACAATGTGGCTGACACCGACTCCGCCCTGGAGTGCGTCAAGACCTTCACCGACACCGCCTGCGTCATCGTCAAGCACGCCAACCCCTGCGGCGTGGCGGTTGGTGCGAGCCTGATGGAGGCTTACGACAAGGCCTTCGCCACCGACCCCACCAGCGCCTTCGGCGGCATCATCGCCTTCAATCGGGCGCTGGACGCCGAGACCGCCCGGGCCATCATCGACCGCCAGTTCGTCGAAGTGATCATCGCGCCGGGCGTCGAGGCCGAAGCCCGCGAGATCGTCGCCGAGAAGAAAAACGTGCGGCTGCTCGACATCGGCGCCCACTGGCCCGGCGAGCGCGAGCACGCCCATGACTTCAAGCGCGTCACCGGCGGCCTGCTGGTTCAGGATCGCGACCTGGGCATGGTCGGGCGCGACGAACTGACCGTGGTCACCGAGCGCGTCCCCACCGAGCAGGAGATGCGCGACCTCGCCTTCGCCTGGAAGGTCGGCAAGTACGTCAAGTCCAACGCCATCGTCTACGCCAAGAACGGCCAGACCATCGGCGTCGGCGCCGGCCAGATGAGTCGGGTCTACTCGGCCAAGATCGCCGGCATCAAGGCCGCCGACGAGGGTCTCTCGGTACCCGGCTCGGTGATGGCCAGCGACGCCTTCTTCCCCTTCCGCGACGGCATCGACGCCGCCGCCAAGGCCGGCATCACCGCGGTGATCCAGCCCGGCGGCTCCATGCGCGACCAGGAAGTGATCGACGCCGCCAACGAGGCCGGCATTGCCATGGTGTTTACCGGCATGCGCCACTTCAGGCACTGAGCGGAGGGGAAAACGCTGGAACTCGACCATGCGTCGTTGAAAATCGGCTAGTGCGCTAGCCCGGTTGAAATGCTCATTTGCAACAGCAAACTCCGCTTTCGCGCCGATTTTCGCCTAGCCTGACCATCGTCCAGCCGTTTTCTCGAGTATCGCAAAAGAAACACCCCGCCGAGTATGCTCGGCGGGGTGTTTCTCTTCCCGCTTCCAGCCGCGAAGCGGCGCTCTTCAAGCTTCCAGCTTTAGGCCCCGAGGTCGATACACAGGTACTTGGTCTCGAGGAACTCCTCGATGCCCTGATGGCCGCCTTCGCGCCCCAGCCCCGATGCCTTGACCCCGCCGAAGGGCGCCGCGGCGTTGGAGATCAAGCCGGTATTGATGCCCACCATGCCGTATTCCAGGGCATCGGCGACGCGCCATACTCGACCCAGGTCGCGGGAATAGAAGTAGGAGGCCAGGCCGTACTCGGTATCGTTGGCCATGGCCACGGCGTCTTCCTCGTCATCGAAGGGGAACACCGCGGCCAGCGGCCCGAAGGTCTCCTCGCCGGCCACCTTCATGGCGCCGTTGGCATTGCTGATCAGCGTCGGCGTGAAGAAGTTGCCGCCCAAAGGATGGGGATGCCCGCCCAGCAGCAGCTCGGCACCGTGATCCACCGCGTCCTGGACGTGCTCGGAGACCTTGTTCACCGCCTTGTCGTCGATCAACGGGCCGATGTTGATGCCGCTATCGGTGCCGTTGCCCACCTTGAGTTCGCTGTTCATCGCCACCGCCAGCTTCTCGCAGAAGGCATTGACCACGCTGGACTGCACCAGGAAGCGGTTGGTGCACACGCAGGTCTGGCCGGCATTGCGGAACTTGGCGGCCATGGCGCCTTCCACGGCGGCGTCGAGGTCGGCATCCTCGAAGACGATGAAGGGCGCGTTTCCGCCAAGCTCCAGCGAGATCTTCTGTACGTGACGCGAGGCCTGGCTCATCAGCTCGCGGCCCACCTCGGTGGAACCGGTGAAGGTGATCTTGCGCACCAGGGGAGATTCGGTGAGCGCGGCGGCGATTTCCGCGGCACGCCCCGGCACCACGTTGAACACCCCTCGCGGCACGCCGGCCCGCTCGGCCAGCAGCGCCAGGGCGGTGGCGGAGAACGGTGTCTGGCTGGCCGGCTTGACCACGATGGTACAGCCCGCCGCCAGGGCGGCGCCGGCCTTGCGGGTGATCATCGCGGCGGGGAAGTTCCACGGCGTGATGGCACCGACCACGCCGACCGGCTGCTTGGTAACAACGATGCGCTGGTGGGACTTGGCGGCGGGCACCGTCTCGCCGTAGACCCGGCGCGCCTCCTCGGCAAACCAGCGCAGGAAGCTCGCGGCGTAGGCGATCTCGCCGGCGGCCTCTGCCAGCGGCTTGCCCTGCTCGTGGGTCATGATCATGGCCAGGTCGTCCTGATGCTCGAGCATCAGATCGTGCCACTTCATCAGGATATCGGCCCGCTCCTGGGCGGTCAGTGCCCGCCAGGCAGGCAGCGCGGCATCGGCAGCATCGATGGCGCGCTCGGTTTCGGCGCGGCCCAGCCGAGGCACGTTGCCCATCGTCTCGCCGGTGGCCGGATTGGTCACATCGATCTGCTCGCCGCTATCGGCGGCGACCCAGCTGCCGTCGATATAGGCGAACGGGCAATAGAGCTGGGTTTCCTTCAGGGATTCCATGGTCGACTCCTGGCGTGTGGGCAAACTTCATGAGGGATGCTACTCATGCTAAGCGCAAGCCCCCCGACACGCCAACCGCTCATGCGCGCACGACCTTCAGCTCCCGCGGCGCGCCTCGCGAGAATCGGACAGTGTAATCGACACCGAGTCGGCGAAGCGCAGGGCGTGGGGCTTGTCGATCTCCACCTGGGCGGCCAGCACCTGGTCGAAGCTCATGATCAGGTCGAGTACCTCACGGGTCATACGCTCGAGCAGCAGGAAGCGGTTATCCTCGACGTGGGCGATAACCTGCTTGGTGATGGTGCGGTAGTTCAACGCCTGCTCGATGTGATTGAAGGCCACGGCCTTGTCGGCGCGATAGCGAATCACCGCATTGATCACCACATCCTGTCGGTTCTGGATCTCCTCATCCTTGATCCCGATATGGGTCCTCAGACGCAGGTCCTTGATGCGGATCGTCGCCAGATCATGGTCGAGGTGTTCGTCGCCCAGCGCATGCAATGGCATCTCGGTCTCCTTCAGCGGCCATGTACCAGAGTCAGGAACTCCTGGCGGGTACTCTGATGCTCTCGGAAGGCACCGAGCATCACGGAGGAGGTCATGCTGGAGTTCTGCTTCTCGACGCCGCGCATCATCATGCACAGATGGCGCGCCTCGATGACCACCGCCACGCCGCGTGCCTCGGTCACCTGCTGCACCGCCTCGGCGATCTGACGGGTCAGGTTCTCCTGGATCTGCATGCGCCGTGCATACATGTCGACGATCCGCGCGAACTTGGACAGGCCCAGTACCTTGCCTCGCGGCAGGTAGGCGATATGGCATTTGCCGATGAACGGCAGCAGGTGGTGTTCGCACATCGAGTAGAGCTCAATGTCCTTCACCAGCACCATCTCATCGGTATCCGAGGCGAACACCGCCCCGTTGACGATCTCCTCGAGGGACTGGTGATAGCCATGATTGAGGAATTGCATGGCCTTGGCGGCCCGCTTGGGGGTATCGCGTAGCCCCTCGCGGTCGGGATCCTCTCCCAGTTCCTCGATGATGTAGCGATAGTGGTCGGCGAGATGTTCGGTCATGGTCAGGTTCCATGCAGAGTCGTCGTTGTGGCGGTGCGACGGCGCGGGTCAGGGCACGCACCTTTATGCATTCTATACGTAAATTATGCAAAATCCTGTATTTGTACAACATGCAGGATCAAAGAGGCCCTGATTCTATCGCAAGCCGCCGTCCGACGCAGTGCCATGCCGCGCTCACACTGTTTGACAGCGACAGAATACCGCGCAGCGCCTCCCTGCTGGTCGACCGCCCCAGCCCCGTCCTGTGATAGAGTGGCCGCAACGTCTACCACCACCGACACCTGCCGAACGCCAACATGATCAAGACTGCGCGCCTGCTGCTGGCGACCTCACTGTTGCTGCCGAGCCTGGCACTGGGCGATACCCTGTCACTGCCCGCCGACGCCCGGGTGGAAATGGCCCTCGTCGATGACCTGCTCCTTGACGCCGACACCCCGAGCCGGAACGACGTGGTGATGCGCCCTGTCCAGGGCGGCAAGGGAAGCCACCACCTGCCCGACTACTGCGTGGTGACCGGAGATGCCCGGCGCGAAGGCCAGCGCATCCACATCACCACCCACGCCCTCACCTGCATCGAAGCCCAGGGCGGCGAAAGCGCCATCTTCACCGGCGAGCTCACCGCCGGCGCCTACGACGAAGACCGAGACTTCGGCATCGCCGCCTGCCAGGACGGCCGTTGCCGGCTGACGCCGAACGACACCTTCCTGCTGACCCTCACCCGTCCATTGAGCGTGGAGCAGCAGGCCAATCCCTCGGCGGAGATCAACGAGCGCCGCCGCCGGCACGGCGAGCCGGCCCCGGAGGAGAACGCCGCAGGACAGTAATGCCCCCGACGCCCTTCACCGCCCCGAGAACGCCCCCAATCGGGGCGTTCCTGCTGTCTTGCGCCTCAGGCCAACCAGCGCGACGCGTCGTCCAACGCCTGGCGTTGCTGCTCGAGCTCGCGGATATGGGCATCCCAGTAGCCGGCATCCGCCAGCCAGGGAAACGCCACCGGGAACGCCGGATCTGCCCAGCGGGCCACCAGCCAGGCGCTATGGCGCAGCAGGCGCAAGGCCCGCAGCGGTTCCACCAGCGCCAGCTCGCTTCGGTCGAAGTCGCGGTGCTGCTCGTAGCCCTCGATCACCTCCGACAGCTGCATCTGCCGCTCGCCCTCGTCCTCGGCAGTGAGCAGCATCCACAGGTCCTGCACCGCCGGGGCCATCAGGCAGTCGTCGAAGTCGACCAGCGCAAAGTGCTCGTCGCGCCCCAGCATGTTGCCCAGGTGGCAGTCACCCTGGACCCTCAGCATCCGCGCCGGCCAGTCCCGCGCGACCAGCGACTCGACCAGCGACTCGCTGATACGCCCGTAGGCGCGTCGCTGCCGGTCAGACAGCCAACGGCTCGCCAGCACCGTCTCGGCGGCTTCCTCGGCCATCTCTCGCGGCGCCAGAGTCCGGCGATGTTCGAAGGGCCGACGCTCACCCACCGCATGGATGGCACCGATGATCTCGCCCAGAGCGAACAGGTGCTCCGGATTCTCCAGCTCCGGCGCCTGGCCGGGCAGATGGGGAAAGAGGGAGAAGCGGAAATCGTCGTGGCGGTGCAGGCTCGTCCCCGCGGCATCCCGCCAGGGCGCGGCTACCGTCACGCCCGCCTGATCAAGCTCGGCCAGAAAGTCGTGCTCTTCCTGGATCTGGGCGTCGCTCCAGCGATGCGGGCGATAGAACTTGACCACCCAGCGGCGACGCTCGTCGTCGTGCACCAGGTAGACCCGGTTCTCGTAGCTATTGAGCGCGAAGGGTTCGCCCGGCAGCCAGAAGCCCAGGGACTCCACCGCTGCCACCACCCGGGCGGGTTCGAGACGAGCAAAGGGATGAATCGCATCGGTCATGGGCGTTCTCGTCGCAGGCAAAACCCCATGGTAACAAAGCCATCCCATGGGCGGCGCTCGGAGTCGATAGCGCAAGCGGCTGGAAACCGCCCCCGCGCCTGCCCTATGCTGGTGCATTCGTCGTCGCGATGACTGACGTACTGACGGACATCTCTGCCGGAGACTCGCCATGGAACTGCTGACCTGGATCACCTACGTCGGGGTAATCGTTGCGCTGATCATCTTCCCCGGCCCGGTGGCCCTACTCTGCACCAGCCATGGCCTGCGCTTCGGCCGCCGCCGCGCCTCGGCCACCGTAGTGGGCGGCACCCTGGCCTCCCTGGCGCTGATGCTGCTGTCGGCACTGGGACTCGGCGCCGTCCTCGCCACCTCCGAGAGCGCCTTCCACCTGCTGAAGCTGATCGGCGGCGCCTACCTGGTCGTGCTGGGACTCCAGGCCTGGCGCCGCGCCGGCGATGCGTCTCCGCTGGACGCTCCGAACTCGACGGCAGCGCCCCGGCCGGCGAACACCTCCTCGGGTCGGCTGTTCCGCCAGGGCTTTCTGGTCGGCATCGGCAATCCCAAGGACCTGCTGTTTTTCGCCGCCCTGTTTCCCAACTTCATCGACGTGAGCGAACCCCAGCTCGTGCAGTTCACCATCCTCGCCGCTACCTGGCTGGTGATCGACCTCACCCTGATGTCGCTCTACGCGGCCATGGGGTCAGGGCTTGGGCAGTGGTTCCGGCATCCGCGGCGCGCCAGATGTTTTCATCGCGCCACCGGCGGCCTGTTCATGACCGCCGGCGGCTCGCTGATCGCATCGTCTCCCTGAGCCGGCCCCCCTCCGCCCCTGCTTGCGAGAAATCTCATGTATCAGTTGCATATCGCCAACAAGAACTACTCGTCCTGGTCGCTGCGCCCCTGGCTGCTGATGCGCGAGCTCGGGATCGACTTCGAAGAGCGGCTGACGCCCTTCGACAGCGGCTCGAGCTGGGCCGCCTTCCGCGCCTTCTCCCCCAGCGGCCGGGTACCCTGCCTCATCGACGGCGATCTCGCCGTCTGGGACTCCCTGGCCATCGTCGAGTATCTGGCCGAACGTCACCCGGGCGTGTGGCCGGCGTCGGCCAACGCCCGCGCCTGGGCGCGTTCAGCCTGTGCCGAGATGCACTCGGGATTCAACGCACTGAGAAGCGAATGCCCGATGAACTGCGGGCTGCATGTGCGAGTGACGTCTCCCTCTACCCCGCTCCAGCACGACCTGGCAAGGCTAGAGGAGCTCTGGCAACAGGGTCTGGAGACCTTCGGCGGTGCCTTCCTGGCCGGTGACGCCTTCACCACCGTGGATGCCTTCTTCGCCCCGGTCGCCTTTCGTGTGCAGGGCTTCGATCTGCCCCTCGGCGCAGCCGCTCGCGCCTACGTCGAGCGTCTGCTGGCCCTACCTGGCATGCAGGACTGGTACCGGGCCGCCCTCGCCGAGCCTTGGCGGGACGAGCCTCACGAGAGCGAGACGCTGGCCGCCGGCGCGCGGCTGGCCGATCACCGCCTCGCTTCCACGCCCTGAGCCCAGGGTCGAGGCCGCCACGCTCACCCATGCCCCAGCGACGTACGAGCGATCGCCCAGGCTTCGATCTCCTCCGCGCCTGCCCGACGGCAGGCCCGGGCCAGGGCGTCGAGGGTCGCGCCCGTGGTCATCACGTCATCGAGCAGGGCCACCCGCGGCGGCAGCGGCGCCGCAACATCGAAGGCCCTGCGCAGGTTGCCCCGCCGCCCTCCCCGGTCGAGGCCCCGCTGGCTCGGGGTGTCCTTTCGCCTCCGTGCCATGATGAGCGGCACCTCGAGTCTCGCCGCCAAGCGTTCTGCCAGCCAGCGTCCCTGATCGAAGCCGCGCTCCCGGGCTCGGCGCGGATGCAGCGGCACCGCGATCAGCGCCTGGGGCGACGCAACGCCAGCCAGGCCCTCCTCCAGCAGCGCCAGCAGCAGCGTGCCGGCCCGCGGCGAGGCGTTGAACTTGAAGCGCTGCATCAGCCCCGCCACCTCGTCCTCGTAGCGCAGGGGCACCCGCGCCCGCTGGAAGGCCGGAGGCCGACGCAGGCAATGGCCGCAGGGCCGCGGCGCCATCGTCGCCAGCAACGTGGCCGGCAAGGGCTCGGCGCAGGTCGGGCAGGCCATGCGATTCCAGGGCAGCGCCGCGTGGCAGTCACCACACCAGGGGCTGCCGGGTTCACAGGCCGCCAGGCAGAAGGCGCAGCGGCCCGGCAGTGCGCGACGCAGCCAGTCGTCAACCTCATGACGCCACAAGGTTGACATGCCGATCTGCCTCCGTACCCTATCGGTCAACTCACGCATTCGTGACAAGTTGACCATAAGCGAGCCCCTCATGCCTGCCCAGCCCCACGACAACGCCCCGGTTAATCTGACCCTAGCCAGCCGTCCCGACCTTCGCCACGACTGGTCCCTCGAGGAGATCGAGGCGCTGTTCGCGCTGCCGTTCAACGACCTGATGTTCCGCGCCCAGCAGGTCCACCGCGCCCACTTCGATCCCAACGCCGTGCAGGTCTCCACCCTGCTGTCGATCAAGACCGGCGCCTGCCCGGAGGACTGCAAGTACTGTCCGCAGTCCGGCCACTACAACACCGGGCTCGGCAAGGAGAAATTGCTCGAGATCGAGAAGGTGGTGAACCAGGCCAAGGCCGCCAAGGAGGCCGGCGCCAGCCGCTTCTGCATGGGCGCCGCCTGGCGCAGCCCGCGCGAGAAGGACCTGCAGGTAGTGATGGAGATGGTCAGCCAGGTCAAGGCGCTGGGGCTCGAGACCTGCATGACGCTGGGCATGGTTGACGTCGATCAGGCCAAGCGCCTCTCCGAGGCCGGTCTCGACTACTACAACCACAACCTCGACACCTCGCCGGACTACTACGGCGAGATCATCACCACCCGCACCTACGCCGATCGCCTGGACACCCTGGCCAATGTGCGCGAGGCCGGCATGAAGGTCTGCTCCGGCGGCATCCTCGGCATGGGCGAGGCGCCACGCGACCGCGCCGCCCTGCTCCAGCAGCTGGTGCGTCTGGAGCCACACCCCGAATCCGTGCCGATCAACATGCTGGTCAAGGTGCCGGGTACGCCGATGGAAAATGCCGAGGACCTGGACCCGCTGGAGTTCATCCGCGCCATCGCCGTGGCCCGCATCCTGATGCCGAAGAGCCACGTGCGCCTGTCCGCCGGCCGCGAGCAGATGAACGAGTCCACTCAGGCGATGGCCTTCCTGGCCGGCGCCAACTCGATCTTCTACGGCGACACCCTGCTGACCACCGGCAACCCTCAGGTCGAACGCGACCGGGCACTGTTCGACAAGCTCGGCCTGCACCCGGAGCAGCGCGAGACCTGCGCCGACGACGAAAAGGCCGAGGCCGCCCTGGAGGCCGCCATGCGCGAGCGCCAAGACGACGCCATGTTCTACGACGCCAGCGAGGCCTGATCCCATGGCCGGGACCTGGTCGCGTCGCCTGGCCGAACGCGCCGAGAATCGCCGCGCCGAGGGGCTGTGGCGCGCTCGGCCCACCGTGGGGCCGGAAGACGGCCGGCTCGACTTCGCCGGCAACGACTATCTCGGCCTGGCCCGCGATCCGCGGCTGGCCGAGGCTCAGGCCAAGGGCGCGCGACGCTTCGGCGCCGGCGGCCGGGCTTCGCATCTGGTGTGCGGCCATCAGCAGATACACGAGGCGCTGGAGCAGCGCCTCGCCGCGCTCACCAGCCGTCCCCGGGCGCTGCTGTTCTCCACCGGCTACATGGCCAACCTGGGCGTGCTGCAGGCGCTCTGCGATCGCCATACGCCAGTCTTCCAGGATCGCCTCAACCACGCCTCGCTGATCGACGGCGCGCGGCTTGCCGGTGCGCCCTCGCGGCGCTTTCACCATCGCGACCTCGATGACCTGGAGCGGTTGCTGGCCCGCGCCCCGCACGGGGCCCCGGCACTGGTGGTCAGCGACGGCGTGTTCAGCATGGACGGCGACGTGGCCGACGTGGCGGGACTCGCCGCCACCGCCCGCCGCCACGACGCCTGGCTGATGATCGACGACGCCCACGGCCTGGGCGTGCTCGGTGAGGCCGGCGACGGCTGCGCCGGCCGGGCCCACGGCGTCGATGACGTCCCGGTGCTGGTCGGCACCCTGGGCAAGGCGCTCGGCAGCGCCGGCGCCTTCGTGGCCGGCGACGAGGCGCTGATCGAGCACCTCGTGCAGTTCGCCCGGCCCTACGTCTACACCACTGCCCAGCCGCCGGGCGTGGCGGCGGCCACCCTGGCCGCCCTCGACGTGCTGGAGGCCGAGCCCGAGCGCCGCGCCTGCCTGCATGAGCGCATCGCGCGCTTCCGCCGCGAGGCGGCGACGCTGGGCCTCGAACTGGACGCCTCGACCACACCGATCCAGCCGCTGCGCCTCGGCGACAACGCGCGCACGCTGCGCTGGGCCGCGCGGCTCGGCGACGCGGGCCTACGGGTCGGCGCCATCCGCGCCCCCACGGTGCCGACAGGCGAGGCGCGGCTGCGTATCACGCTCTCCGCCGCCCACGACGACGATGCCCTGGACGCCCTGCTGGGCGCACTGGACGCCTGTCGGCGGGAGGAGTCCGCATGAGTGGATCGGCGATGAACCGGCTGGTGCTGCTCTCCGGCTGGGGCTGCGACGCCCGCCTGTGGCAGGCGCTCAATGGCCACTGGCCGAGCGGTCTCGAGATCACGACGCCGAACTGGCCGGGCTACGGCCAGCACGAAGCCCTCGACGATCCCGCCTCGCTGGACGCGCTGGCCGAGGCCATGGCCAGTGAGCTGCCGAGCGACGCCGTCTGGGTCGGCTGGTCGCTGGGCGGCCTGCTGGCCGGCGCCCTGCTCGACCGGCTGCCCACACCCCGCGCCCTGGTCTTGCTTGGCATGGACGAGCGTTTCCCGCATCCCGAGGGGGTCAGTGAGGCCGCTCTGGCGACCTTCCGCAAGTCCTTCCGCCGCGACCCGGCGGGCACCCACGCCCACTTCCTGCGCTGGCAGCTCGGCGGCGAACCGTCGCCCCGGGCCGCGCATCAGAGGCTCACCGCACTGCTCGGCGACACCGCCGGCGCCGACACCGCTACCCTGGCCGCGGGCCTCGCCCAGCTCGCCGAGATCGACAACGCCGAGCGCCTCAAAGCGCCGCCCTGCCCGGTGCATCGTCTGGCCGGCGAGGCCGATCCACTGCTGGCTCCAGCGGTGCGCGAGCGGACCGACCTGCGGCTGCCCGAGGCCGGCCACTGCCCGCTGATCAGCCAGCCGAAACGACTCGCCAGCGCACTGGCCGCCATCGCCGAGGCGCCGGGACGGCCACTGGCCGAGAAAGTTCTGGAGCCCATGCCATGACCGCCCTGCCAAGCCACGCCGTCGACGTGCACAGCGACCAAAGGGATCGCGACTGGCGCGCCCGGGTCGCCCACGCCTTCTCTCGGGCCGCGCCGCACTACCGCGAACGCGCCCGGGCCCAGCAGGCCATGGCCGAGCACCTGCTACAGCGACTGCCCGACAGCGCCGACGGCGTGCTGGACCTGGGCTGCGGCCCCGGCGATCTGACCGCCGAACTGGCCGAGCGCTTCGGTGCGGGCAACGACGATGGCGCCGCGGTCCACGGCCTAGACCTGGCACCGGGCATGCTCACCGAGGCACGGTGCCGCCACGGCGAGGCCATCGACTGGCTGTGTGCCGACGCCGCCGACCTGCCGCTGCCGAGCGGCAGCCTCGATCTGGTGGTCTCCAATCTGGCCATCCAATGGTGTCCGGACCTGGACGCGGTGCTGGCCGACGTCCGGCGGGTGCTGCGCCCCGGCGGTCGAGCGCTGATCAACACCCTGGCGCCAGGCACGCTGGCCGAGATCGGCCAGGTCTGGCAGCGCCCCGCCGCCCTGCTCGACTTCCGCGACGCAGGCCACCACCGCCGCGCCGCTCACGAGGCCGGCTTTCGCCGCGTCGAGGTCACGGAGCGCATCGAGCGCTTTTACTATCCCGACCTCTCCGCGGTGATGGCCTCGATCAAGGGCGTGGGCGCCCAGGTGGCACGCGACGGCGCTCGGCTCTCGCGCACCGACGTCGCCCGCGCCGCCCGCCGCTTCGAAGCGCTGCGCACCGAGGACGGACTGCCCGTCTCCTATCACCTTCTGACGCTCGATCTGGAACGCTGAGATGACCGCCTATTTCGTGACCGGCACCGACACCGACGCCGGCAAGACCCTCGTCGCCAGCGGCCTGCTGGCCCGGGCCCGCCGCCGCGGCCTGACGACCCTGGGACTCAAGCCCGTGGCCTCCGGCTGCGACGCCACCGCCGAGGGGCTGCGCAACATCGACGCCCTGACCCTGCAGGCCCAGAGCGAGCCGGCCACGCCCTACGCCGTCATCAACCCCTACACCTATGCGCCGCCCATCGCGCCTCACCTGGCCGCCCGGCGGGTCGGCGAGCGGCCGACCGTCGACGCCCTGGCCGACCACGTCGCCGCACCGCTGGCCGAGCGGCGCGGCCTGACGCTGATCGAGGGCGCCGGCGGCTGGCGCGTGCCGCTCAACGACGAGGAAGACCTCGCCGCCCTGGCGCTGCGCCTCGAGCTGCCGGTAATCCTGGTGGTAGGGCTCAAGCTCGGCTGCCTGAACCATGCCCGCCTTACCGCCGAGGCGATCCGCGCCGACGGCCTACACGTGGCCGGCTGGGTCGGCAACCTGATCGATCCCGGCCTGTCCTTTGACGAGAGCGCCGACGAGACCTGCTATCGCGACAACCTGGCCACCCTCGAGCGCACCCTGAACGCTCCCTGCCTCGGCATCGTACCGCGCCTTACCGCCGACACCCCGGATGCTCGCGCCGTGGCGGCCGCCGATTATCTGGAGTTGCCCGACGACGATTGACTTGCCGCAAGGCGTCCGTAAAATATGGACGCCTGCCTGACCCGTGCGGATGTGGTGGAATTGGTAGACACGCCAGATTTAGGTTCTGGTGCCTTCGGGCGTGGGAGTTCAAGTCTCCCCATCCGCACCATTTATCTCTTTTATTTCAATGCTTTGCCTTAAGATCTCATGCCCGTTTGGGCTGCATCTGGTCTGTTTTGGGCATGGTGTGGCCGGCGTTTAGGTCGGCTCCCTGAACAACCACTCGGCGCGTCGTCTCGGCGATGATCGAGCCCCATGCCTCGCGCTTCCAACATGCTCCGCTTGATGCGGCCCAGCAGATGCCAATGGCAACGAAAAAGGCCGCCCATCCAGGCCGTGTCAAAACGGCTTGTCAGAGGTCGCTCGAATCGCCCCGCTTTGGCGGGGCGATGTCGTTGCAGCCTGGTCGATGTCACATCGATAGAGGCCCCGGCCTCAGACCGGGGCTTGCCTCAGC
>NZ_JBIEKH010000128.1:0-564 GCF_043496985.1 Halomonas sp. B23F22_20 | reverse complement strand
AGTCGGTGACCTGGCACCAGTTCATGCAGGATGAGCGACAGCAGAAGTGTGAGGGCTGCCGCAGTCCTTTGTGGTCTCTCATGAGGCCGCAGAGAGCCACGGCCAATGTTCACCGGGAGATGGTGCGGAAAGCGCTGATCAAGCTCCCCACGATCGGGAAGGTGACGGCCGAACGGCTGATCCAGCAGTTCGGTGAGGACTTTCTGTCGTCGCTACTGGCCGACAACATTCACGAGTTCATCAACCTGATGGATGGCAATGGAGAGCTGGTTTTCTCCGATCGCCAGGCGAAGCGGATGGAGAAGGCGATGGCCACGACAGAGTTCGGGTTTGGTGAGGGCGGCTATCAGCCGACCGAGTTCATCAAGCGCTATCTGCCGGACCAGACCTTCGATCTGCTGATCGTGGATGAAGGCCATGAGTACAAGAACGCCGGCTCGGCTCAGGGCCAGGCCATGGGGGTGCTGGCTGCCAAGGTCAAGAAGGCCTTGCTGCTGACCGGCACGCTCATGGGCGGCTACGCCGATGACTTGTTCTATCTGCTGTTCCGGATCCTCACAAGAA
>NZ_JBIEKH010000127.1:0-567 GCF_043496985.1 Halomonas sp. B23F22_20 | reverse complement strand
CCGATCTTACGTTTTTTCAAACGATTGGCGTTAAGATTACGTGGATTGACCTTTTAGGAGCCACATTTATCCCGTTTATTTTAGTTGTGGTACTGACAATTTTCTTTGGAAAGGGAAAAGGAATGAAAGCGTCGATTCCTTTATTCCGTTGGGCCCTTCTCGTTGGATTAACGTATTCCGTTTCTGCGTTACTATATGCCACTTTTTTTGGTCACGAATTTGTTTCCATACTGGCTTCACTGACAGGGCTAGCTGTTGCAACGATTACAGCGAAAAAGGGAGCGTTTCTTCCTGAGGAGGAGTGGAAAGAAGCGCTTCAGCACGATTTTGTGGAAGATGAAGAAGCTCCTTCTATGAGCTTATTAACCGCTTGGGCACCGTATTTAGTTGTAGTTGTTCTTCTTCTTATCACACGGATTGTTACACCGGTTAAGCAGTTTACATTGAACAACGTGGACTTATCTTGTGAACGTATTATGGGGTTTGATGAGATCTCTTCTGGATGGCAAGTTCTATACCCCCCTGGTACCGTTCTTGTACTGGCTGCATTAGTCGCTCTCATTCTCC
>NZ_JBIEKH010000126.1:0-571 GCF_043496985.1 Halomonas sp. B23F22_20 | reverse complement strand
AAGCAGCATTCTCCACTCAGCTGGCACTGGGAAAAGTGAACTGAACAGCATCTTGAGCGACAGGAGACACGCCATGTTATGGATAACAGGGGTTTTGGATAAGGATTTCTTTGGAGTTAAAGCTGGCACAGCGTTGTGTGAGGTAGCCGGCAACGATCCTGTGAAGGTGATGCCATACATCGACGGAGACTGGAGTGACATCATTGATGTCCCAAGCGATCACATTCGACCCGCTCATCACAAAGAGCTCTGGATTACCGTAAGTGCTGCGTGCCTTGACTGGCCTGAAGACATGGCTCGAGCGGTATCAGATGGGGAAGTCGAGCAGCACCCCTCCAATCCCGCCCTATGCCGCCCATCAGACGCTTACCTCAAGGACCGCGGACAGGTGATCGGATGACGGATCCAGCCCCCCAGGAAGCCGCTGAGACCTCGGACAGCAAACGCTACCTCTACCTGGTTGTCCCACAGGGCGGCCACGGTTTCAAACTTGGTATCAGCGTCAGCGTGCCTAACCGACTCAGGGCCCTCGGCATCTCGCAGCTAGACTTCGACCAAAGCCTCGCGATAG
>NZ_JBIEKH010000023.1:0-57961 GCF_043496985.1 Halomonas sp. B23F22_20 | reverse complement strand
CTTCTAGACCGGCATCCCCATCCAGGTATTGCTGCACCACTTGCAACTTAAACTGGTCGCTGTACTGATTCCGCATAGAAACACCCCGAAGGTTGGATTGGGTGTCCAACTTTCGGGGTGCAGTTCATCACGGCCCGGGCGTTTTTCATGGTGCGGTGCGAAGCCGGGATATGGCGGCACAGACGGCAAGAGCGCCAGATATCAACGGCCCGCGGCAAAGCCGCGGGCCGTTGATGACGTTTCCGGGAAGCGCCCGATCGCGTCAGGCCGCGTAGCGAGACACGTCGAGCCCTTGTGGGTCGATGCGCGGCGATTCGGCGGCCATTAGATCGGAGAGCAATTGGGCGCTGCCGCAGCTCATGGTCCAGCCCAGGGTGCCGTGACCGGTATTGAGCCAAAGGTTGTCGTAGCGAGTGGCGCCGACGATCGGCGTGGAATCCGGCGTCATCGGCCGCAGCCCGCTCCAGAACTCGGCGCGGTCGACGTCGCCGCCCTCGGGGAAGACATCACGCACCACCATGTCGATGGTCGCCCGACGCTTTTCCGGCAGGCTCAGGTCATGGCCCGCCAGCTCGGCGGTGCCGCCCACCCGAATACGGTCGTCGAAGCGCGAGATCGCCACCTTGTAGGTCTCATCCATCACCGTGGACTGGGGCGCCCCGCCATCGTCGATGACCGGCACGGTCAGGCTGTAGCCCTTGACCGGATAGATCGGCAGACGAATGCCCAGGTCCTTGACCAGGAACGGAGAGTAGCTCCCCAGGCAGACCACGTAGGCATCGGCGGTGAGCTCGCCGGCGCTGGTGATCACGCCCTCGATGCCGGCATTGCCACGGCGAATGCGCTGGATGTCGACGTTGAAGCGGAATTCGACGCCCAGGCGCTCGCGGCAATGGTCGGCCAACCGAGTGGTGAACAGGTGGCAGTCGCCGGTCTGGTCGTCCGGCAGGTGCAGGCCACCGACGAACTTGCCGGGTACCCGAGCCAGGGCCGGCTCCACCGCAGCAATTTCCTCGGCGCCGAGCAGGCGATGGCGCACGCCGCACTGCTCGAGCACCTTCATGTCCTTGGCCACGGCCTCGACCTGGCTGTCGTGGCGAAACAGCTGCAGCAGACCGCGCTGGCGATCCTCGTAGCGGATACCGGTCTCGGCACGCAGGGCGTCGATGCAGGCCCGGCTGTGCTCGGCGATGCGCACCATGCGCTCCTTGTTCACCGCATAGCGCTCGGGATTGCAGTTGCCGAACATCTTCATCATGAAGCGGGCCATGGTCGGGTCCATGCGCGGCTGGATCTTCAGCGGCGCATGCTCCTGGAACATCCACTTGACCGCCTTCTGGGGAATGCCCGGGGCGGCCCAGGGCGAGGAGAAGCCGAAGGAAACCTGGCCGGCGTTGCCATAGCTGGTCTCCATGGCCGGCGCGGACTGGCGGTCCACCACGGTGACCTCATGGCCCTGGCGGGCCAGGTAGTAAGCGCTGGTAACGCCGACCACGCCGCTGCCGAGAATCAGTACCTTCATGCTCTCACTCCCCTGCTCTTGTTGATCGCGCTGGATGGTCGCGGGAACGATGGCGCCCGGCGCTGACCGGACGCGTTGCGTGGAGCAGAGTATAGGAGAGCCGAATCAGTCGATTGAACTATTTTCCATCTAAAAATCACATAATAAGTTCAAAATATGACTCATATTGATTTCAAATCACCAAAAAATAGCCATTAAAAAGGAAAAACAACCATGAGTATCATATCGCCTGGCGCCGTGGGCTGGCGAGGGTCCGCCGCAGCAGTCCCCAGGCCCCCAGCCCGGCCAGCAGGTTGCCGACTGCGGCCCCCAGTGCCAGGCCCGTCAGGCCGCCCAGCCAGGCCCCCAGTCCCAGGCATGGCAAGTAGAAGGCGAACAGTCGCGCGGAGGACATCATCATCGCCCGCAGCGGCCACCCCAGGGCATTGCCGGCGGAGACCACCAGCATGCACACGCCGAGTGCCGCATAGCTTGGCGGCAGGAAGCGAACCAGGACGGACAGGTCCGAGCGGACTTCGGCGGTGCCGGCAAGGGCCGCTGCGACCCAGGGGGCGGCCAGCGCCAGTGCGAGCCCGAGAGCCAACTGCCAGACCACCGTCACCCGAAGCGCCAGGCGCATCAGACGATGCACCTGGGGCCAGTCGCCCGCGCCGTAGCAACGCCCAAGCCAGGGCGGCAGCGACATGGTCATCGCCAGCACGGCCATCAACGAGACAGTCTCGAGGCGACTGATCAAGCCCCAGGCCGCCACTTCGGACTCCCCGAGCCTCGCGACGACCGAGATCGCCAGCATGGCGGCGAGCGGCGGCATCAACTGCCCGATCATGGCCGGACCGGCGATGCCGAGGAAGGGCTTGAGCGACTGCCGCGCTTCCTCGCGCAGCCCATTCGCAGACAGCCACCCCCGCCCCGACAGACGCGCCCCCAACATCACGAGCCCCAGCAGAAAGGCCAGCACCGTGGCCCAGGGCGCTCCTGCCAGCCCCAGGCCCGGCCAGTCGCCGATGCCGAAGATCAGCAGCGGATCGAGCACCAGGTTGGCCAGACTGGTCACCACCATCAGGGTCCCGGGCAGACGGGTATTGCCATGAGCGCGAAACAGGCTATAGCCGAAGTAGAGCAATGCACCGAGCCAGGCGGCAACGAGCTGGGGCCCCCAGTAGTCGCGGATCAGCGCCAGCGACTCCTGAGCGGCGCCGAGGCGCAGGAAGATTGGCGCCTGGGCCCACCACAGCAACAACGACAACAAGGCGATGACCAGGGTCCCGGCGAGCAGCACCAGGCTGCCCAGGCGCCTGGCACGGTACGTCTCACCGGCGCCCAGAGCGCGTGAAATCAGCGCAGCGATGGCGATGCCCATGCCCACCTGGACGCCGATGATCAGGAAGGAAAGCGGAAAGGTGAAAGACTGGGCGGCCAGCGACGCGGTACCCAGCCGGGCAATGAAGGCGCTGTCGATCAGCTGAAAACCCAGCAGCGACAGTACGCCGATGGCCATGGGCCAGGTCTGGCGCCACAACGCCAGGCCCAGCGAGGAAGAAGTAGCGTCGGTTCGCAACACGAGGCTCCGAGGTGGTCATCGAGGGCGCCCCATTCTACGCGAAGTCGGGGGCCGACTCAGTGGGGAGTGGCAGATGACGCCACCAGCAACGGAAACACTTCGGCGGCCGGCAGCGGCGGATAGAAATAGAACCCCTGCACCAGATCGCAGCGCATCTCGCGCAATAGCGCGAGCTGCTCGCCGGTCTCCACCCCTTCGGCGACCACCTCCAGCCCCAGCCGATGGCCGATGAAGATCGCCGCTTCCATGATGGCGCGATCCTCTGGCTGCTGGGGCGCATCGCGGACGAAGGCACGATCGACCTTCAGCGCGGTGACCGGAAAATGCTTGAGGTAGCTCAGAGACGAGTAGCCGGTGCCGAAGTCGTCGATGGCGATGCGCACGCCATGATGATGGAGGAGACGGAGCTTCGCCAGAATCCGGTCATCCGCCTCGATCAGTACGTTCTCGGTCAGCTCGATGCCGACATCCTGGGGACGAAGCCCATGACGCATCACGCAGGCTTCGAAGCGCTCCAGACTATCCGCCGCCAGTACCTGCCGCCCCGAGAGATTGAGGTCGATGCGCAGATCCTCGATACCGGCAGCACGCCACACGGCCTGCTGACGGCAGACCTCCTCCATCACCCACTCACCCAGACGTTCGATCAGCCCTGAGCGCTCGGCCACCGGAATGAACTCCGCGGGCGACACCGACTCGCCGTCAGCGGGATACCAGCGCAGCAAGGCCTCGAGATTCTCGATTCGCCCGCTCACGGCGGACACCTGTGGCTGATAGTGCAAGCTGAGCTCCCGGTTGGCGATGGCACGCTCCAAGCCCTCGGCCAGGCGGTGCTGACGCATCAGCTCGTCGTGGAAGTGCTGCTTGAAACACTGCAGCCCTCCCCGGCCATCCAACTGGGCTCGGTTCTTGGCCACGTCGGCATTGCGGATCAGCTCGCGAGCCGACATGCCATGCACCGGAAAGAGGCTGATACCCAAGCTCGCCGTCACGACACGTTCGCCGCCGTCCAGCAGGAAGGGCTGGCGGAATACCGCCCGAAGCCGCTCGGCCAGGGCACGAGCGTCCCGCTCGTGCGCGATCTCGGGACAGGCCATCACGAACTCGTCACCGGACACCCGCGACATCAGGTCACAGCTGCGTTGCTGCCGGCGCAGCCGACGGGTCAACTCGATCAACAGCTGATCGCCCTGAGCATAGCCCAACGCATCGTTGATCTCGACGAAATGGTCGATATCCAGATAGAGCACGACCAGTCCCTGGCCCTGTCGCCGGCAATGCTCCAGCAACTCGTCGAGATCGGTCTCGAAGGCCTGACGATTGGGAAGATGGGTCAGGCGATCGAAGTGAGTGGCGAAGGCCAGTTCGCGGTGGGCCCGCTTCTGGTCCGACAGGTCGACGTCGACACAGAACATCAGCGGCGAGGCGGTATGCTCGCCTAGCATCACATGGTGGGAAAACACCGGCACGGCCTCGCCGCTTCGGTGACGCAACTCGAGCTCGTCGGCGGGGATCTCCTTGCCTTCATTGATCCAGGCTCGATGGGCGTCTATGACCGGCTGGCGCATGGCCTCCGGGATGATCAGGTCCTCCAGCAGCTGCCCCATCGCCTCCTTGGTAGGGTAGCCATATAGACGCACGCTGGCCTCGTTCCAGTAGATGACTCGTCGGTCACGATCATAACCCTGGACCGCTACCCGGGGCAGACTCTCCAGCAGGGCGCGAAAACGCTGCTCGCTTTCATGGTGACGGCGCTGGACGAGCGCGAGGTCTGCCGACGCGGACGGAGCACGGCGAAAGGCCGGCTTTGCCCACAACCTGGCCCATAGACGCGCGGCACGGCGAAGCATGGATTTCCTCGACAACCAATGATGGAAGTCCGTCATGTCAATCTCTCTTCACCCTAGGGATAAGGCCTGGCACATATGCTCTCCCTGCGGCGCTTGTTTCATCTTGACATACGCCGTGCCGACCAGCGCTCAAGCCAACCCGATACCTTCGGCCACACAGGCATCGACTCGCCTCTTTGACATTTTGAAACATTTCTCCTCACTTGCTCACTGTTGACGGTCAGTTCCGTCAACGAACGGGCCAAGACGCCCGATGAGCCAATCAGGAGAACTTCCTATGAAACTCGATACGCTTAAATATGGTTTTGATCACACCACCATGCCAGTGGACCCTCTCGCCGGCTACTGGGCCCCGGAGGTCCAGGCAGATCTGATCAGGCAAGACTGGGCCCTGAGCGAGGTTCGCTCACGGCTCGACCTGGCGGCTTGGCAAGGTTTCACCGCCGACCTGCCCCGGGATCCCTACGTCAACCGACGCTGGAAGCGAATGTCCTGGCTGGCCCTCGACGACGCCGGCGGCGTCCAGGAACTGGGGCCCTGCCCCATGGCCCAGGGCGGCGCCTTCAACGATGCCGAGAGCATGGCGGACCGGCTGCGCTACTATGAGCCGCTGGCGCCGGCCTTCCTTGAGCGCGCCGACGTCAAAGCCTTCGTGCGTGCCTGGGCCCGGCTGTGGGATATCCAGCCCGACGAGCCCATCCTGATGCAGATCACCGGGCAACGCGGCGAGGGTCACATCGATCCCCTACAGGGCCAAGGCATCCACGCCGATGGCTGCCAGGCGTTGAGCATCCTGGTGCTCGAACGTCGCAACGTATTGGGCGCCGACAGCCGGCTCTATGCCGACAAGACGGGCAGCCGCGAACTCGGCGTCGCGACCCTCGCGCCCGGCGACATCCTGCACCTGCGCGACGACCGAGTCTTCCATAGCGTCGACCCGCTCGCCCAGCTGGATCCCGCAGCGCCGTTCGAGCGCTTCATCATCATCATCAACAGCCGCTTCGTGGATGACTTCCAGAACCGCATCCTGAGGCGCCACTTCCCCCAGGCAGTGCTTTATCGGGGGTAAACCGCAAGGGTGAGGCGCCAAGGTGACAGGCGCCGTTCATGCGATGCCTGACCGAAACGCCTGCCCAAATGCAACGCCCCCGGCCATGGGTCGGGGGCGTTCGTATCGCGGCGACCGAAGGCGTTTACTGGCGAATGCCTTCGAAGGTCACATAGAGCTCGAGCTCGTGCATCGCCTCGGGGAAGCTGGACATGTCGATACCGTAATCGGCAAGCGTCAGGGTGGCCGAGCCTTCGAAACCGGCACGATAGTTACCCCAGGGATCGTCGCCCTCGCCCAGCAGAGTCACCGGCATTTCGATGGTGTTGGTCTCGCCGTGCAGGGTCAGTTCACCGGTCAGCACGCCCTCGCCATCGCCGGTCGGTTCGAAACCGGTGGAGGTGAAACTGGCGCTCGGATACTCGGCGACGTCCAGGAAATCGTCGCTCTTGATGTGCTTGTCGCGCTCGGCATGGTTGGTGGTCAGGCTGGCCACGTCCACATCCAGGCTGGCCGAGGAAGCCGCCGGATTCTCGGGGTCGTAGCTGAACTCGCCGCTGAACTCCTCCAGGCTGCCGAGGATGTAGGAGAAGCCAAGGTGACTGATCTTGAACTGGATGAAGGCGTGCTGGCCGTCGGTATCGATGACGTAGTCGGCGGCCTGGGCCTGGGCGAACGGCACCAGGGTAGCAGCGGCCAGGGCGGCACTGAGGGCGGTTTTCTTGAACATCGCGTTCTCCTTGCGTGGTTCAGTCTTGGGATGACCCGCCGGGACGGCGAGCCTGAACGAAACGGGGGGACAACATACGCTTCAGGGTGTCATGGCGATCCACCCAATGGTGCTTGAGGGCGATCATCCCATGCCCGGTGGCCAACCCCAACAATCCCAGGGCGGCATACCAGTGAATCATCCCGGCCAGGCTGGCCTGGTCGGGAAGGCCAGTCACCACCGCTGGCACTTCGACAACGCCAAACACGCTGATACCGGCCCCTTCGGCGGTGGAAATCAGGTAGCCGCTGACCAGCACCAGCAGCATCAAGACATAGAGCCCGGTGTGGCCCAGGTGGGCGGCGAAGCGCTCCAGGCGCGAACCGGGTAACGTCGGCGTCGGCTGCATGAACCGCCACGCCAGGCGACCCAGGGTCACTGCCAGCAGCAGCATGCCCACCGAACGATGCCACCAGGGCGCCAGGTTATACCAGCTGTCGTAGTAACCGAGTCCGGTCATCCACCAGCCCAGCACGAACAGGCCAACGAAGGCCACGGCACTCAGCCAGTGCAGCAGGATGCTGGTCAGCCCCCAGCCAGAGGTCGAATTACGCCACATGGGCAGTTCCTGAACGTCTCGAATCAAGACAACAGGCTACCCGAGCGAGCGGATCGAATCCGCTGAAAAAAGATGAAAGTTTCGTTCGGAAATTCCGCATGCCGCCCGGGCGGACGACATGCGAAGCACCGGTACGAACCGGCGGCCCATGGAGGAGCCAGGCGTGGCCCGGCCTACCGCACCTCAGCGTGCCGCCAGGGCGTCGAGCCCGCGGGCCAGGTCGGCCTGGATGTCGGCGATGTCCTCGAGGCCCACCGCCACCCGGATCAAACCTTCACGGATACCGGCAGCGGCCTTCTGGTCGTCGGACAGGCGGCCATGGGTGGTGGTCCCGGGATGGGTGATGGTGGTCTTGACGTCGCCCAGGTTGCCGGTGATGGATAGCATCCGGGTGGCATCGATCACCGACCAGGCGCCCTCTCGCCCGCCCCGGACCTCGACGCCGAGCACGGCGCCGAAGCCGCGCTGCTGGCGGGCAGCCAGCGCATGCTGGGGGTGGCTTTCCAGCCCGCTGTAGTGGACCCGCTCCACCGCCGGATGCGCCTTGAGCCATTCGGCCAGGCGCTGGGCATTGGCGCAGTGAGCCTGCATCCTCAGCCCCAGAGTCTCGAGCCCCTTGGTGAAGATCCAGGCGTTGAACGGGCTCATGCAGGGCCCGCAGGTACGCACTACACCGAACAGCTCCTCCAGCAGCTTGTCAGGGCCGACCACGGCTCCGCCGATGGCCCGGCCCTGCCCGTCCAGGTACTTGGTCGCGGAGTGGATCACCAGGTCGGCACCCAGCGCGATCGGCTTCTGCAGCGCCGGGGTCAGGAAGCAGTTGTCGATGGCCAACCAGGCCCCGTGGCGGTGGGCCAGATCGGCAAGCGCCGGGATATCGGCCACCTCCGAGAGCGGGTTGGACGGCGTCTCGGCGAACAGCAGCTTGGTCGCTGGCGTCACGGCCGCTTCCCAGGCCGCCAGGTCGGAGAGCTCTACGTAGCGGGTGGTGATGCCGAACTTGCCCAGGTACTTGTCGAATAGGCTGACCGTGGAGCCGAACAGCGAGCGGGAGGCGACAATCTCGTCGCCGGCCTGCAGCAGCGCCAGCGCCGTGGACAGGATCGCCGACATTCCGGAACTGGTGGCCACACAGCGCTCGCCGCCCTCCATGGCGGCCAGGCGGCGCTCGAAGGTCTGCACCGTGGGATTGGTGAAGCGCGAGTAGACGTTGCCAGGCTCCTCGCCACCGAACTTGCGCGCCGCCTCGGCGGCGCTGTCGTAGACAAAGCTCGAGGTCGGGAAGATCGGCTCCCCGTGCTCTTGCTCGGCAGTGCGTTGGTGCCCGGTGCGGATCGCCAGGGTGTCGAGCCCCCAGCCCTCCGGGTTGGATTCGTCGTGCATGGGGCCTCCCTGTCAGTCGATGTCATCTTCCTGATTGTGCATGCCCACCAGGGCATGGTCACCGGCACTCTGCTGGGTCTTGGCAGCGTCGTTACGGCTCGCCTCCAGCGCCGCCAGATAACCCTCGTCGATATCACCGGTGATGTAGCGACCGTCGAACACCGAGCAGTCGAAGGCATCCAGGGCCGGATTGACTTCGCGACAGGCCGCCTTCAGATCCTCGAGATCCTGGTAGATCATGCGATCGGCACCGATCAACTCGCCGACCTCGGCTTCGCTACGGCCGTGGGCGATGAGTTCGGTGGCCGCCGGCATGTCGATGCCGTAGACGTTGGGATAGCGCACGGGCGGCGCCGCCGAGGCAAAATACACGTTCTTGGCCCCGGCTTCGCGAGCCATCTGGATGATCTGCCGGCAGGTGGTACCACGCACGATGGAGTCGTCCACCAGCAGCACGTTCTTGCCCTTGAACTCGATGTCGATGGCGTTGAGTTTCTGACGCACCGACTTCTTGCGCTGGGTCTGCCCCGGCATGATGAAGGTCCGACCGATGTAGCGATTCTTCATGAACCCCTCGCGGAAGGTCACACCCAGGTGCTGGGCCAGCTCCAGCGCCGAGGTCCGCGAGGTATCGGGAATCGGGATCACCACGTCGATATCGTGCTCAGGCCACTCCTGCTGGATGCGGTCGGCGAGCTTGCGTCCCATGGCCATGCGCGTGCCATAGACATAGGCGCCATCGAGCAGGGTGTCCGGGCGCGCCAGGTAGACGTGCTCGAAGATGCAGGGGGCGAGCCGCGGCGCATCGGCGCACTGCTGGGTATGGATCTCGCCGTTCATGTCGACGAAGATTGCCTCGCCCGGTGCCAGATCACGGTGGAGCTCGAAGCCCCCCACGTCCAGGGCCACCGACTCGGAGGCGATCATTACCTCCTGGCCTTCGCCTTCATCGCGGGTACCGAACACCACAGGGCGGATGCCGTTGGGATCGCGGAAGGCCACCATGCCGACGCCGTTGATGATGGCCACCGCGGCATAGCCGCCCTTGCAGCGGCGATGCACTCGACGCACCGCGTCGAAAATGTCGCCCGGGGCCAGGTGGGGCCCCTGCTTGCCCAGCTCGTGAGCAAAGACATTGAGCAGCACCTCGGAATCGGAACTGGTGTTGATATGGCGCAGGTCGGAGGAGAACAGCTCCTGCTTGAGCTGATCGGAGTTTGTCAGGTTGCCGTTGTGCGCCAGGGTGATGCCATAGGGCGAGTTGACGTAGAACGGCTGAGACTCCGCCTCGCTGGAGGATCCGGCGGTGGGATAGCGCACGTGCCCGATACCCAGGTTGCCCTTGAGCCGCGCCATGTGGCGCGTGTGGAAGACGTCACGCACCAGGCCGTTGCTCTTGCGCAGCAGGAAGCGGCCTTCGTTCCAGGTCATCATGCCGGCGGCATCCTGGCCACGGTGCTGTAGCACTGTCAGGGCATCATAGATCCCCTGGTTCACCGCCTGCTTGGCCATCAGGCCCACGATACCGCACATTACACCTTACCTCGCTTGCCTTGGTTGGGCGGCACGGGGCCGCCGCATATCATCATGTCAGGGGGTGACGATCCCGTCATCCACCGCGTCTTCCGTCGGCTCGGATGTCGGGACGCCGAGGGCGCCGGGCGACACCGGCAGTTGCCCTTCCCAGTCCGCCAGGCGCCCGATCGCCCAGTCTTTCATCTGCACGAAGCTCGGTCGCAGGGCCGCCTGCTGCCAGGCCTGAAGACGCTCGAGCGGGGTCAGGCCGATCAGCAGCGTCGCCACCACCAGAATGGCGGCGCCCTTGGCCAGGCCGAATGCCGCCCCAGCGACCCGGTTGAACAGCCCCATGCCGACCCACTCGACCGCCGCCTGGATCAGGCGGATGATCACGCCGCAGGCCAGAATGACCCCCAGCACGACCACCACGAAGGCCAACACCAGCCGACCATCGGGACTGTCGATCAGACCATCGAGCCGCATGGCCAGGGGAGCAGCCAGCCAGCGGGCCGCCAGCAGTGCCACGCCCCACGACGCCAGCCCGAGGGCCTCGCGAACCAGGCCTCGCATCAATCCGGCGATGCCGGTGACGGCGAGCACCGCGACGAACAGCCAGTCCAGCCAGGTCAGGGTCATGGCCTCACTCCGTTTCCACCAGCAGGCCCTGGAGATTGAGGCCGGCCTTGAGCTCGGCCATCGCCTCCTCGGCGACCTCGCTGCTGGCATAGGGACCGACGTAAACACTGGTCAGATTATTGTTGCGAGGACGGCGATAGGCCGGAAATCCCTGCTCCTTGAGCCGCGCCTCGAGACGCTGGGCATTGCCGGGCTCACCAAAGCTGCCGACCTGTACCGCCCACTCGCCACCGGACACCGATTCCTGGGTGCGCTCTGCCGACGCCGACAGACGCTCGTCGGCGGCGCGGGCCAGATCGGCGATGGGGTCGCTCGACGTATCCGGCTCAGGCGCAGGCTCCGTCGACGGCGCCGCGGTCTCGACGTCATCTTCCGCCGGCGCCGGATCGGCCACATCGTCGCCGGCCGCGGTCGCCTCCTCCTCATCGACTCTCCCGGCCGTCTCAGACGCCGTGGCGTCGTTCGGCGAACCGGAGAGCTGAGCGCTGTCCGACAGGCTGTCGGAGGGCTGCGGCGCCGCTGGTTCGCGATGCGCCACCTCGACCGGCTGCTCGATGGTCAGGCTCGGCTCGGGGCGATTGTCCCGCGGCGCAGGATCGTCGAACAGCAGCGGCACGAAGATGACCGCCAGGGCGATCAGAATCAGTACACCGCTGACCCGCTCTCGCATTCCATATTTCATGTCATTCCCTCGCTACCGGCATCCGTTGAAGTCTGCGCCGCCCCGGCCCAGGCCGCCAGCACGCCGGCCACGGTAAAGAAGGAACCGCACACCAGCACGCGATCATCGGGGTCCAGGTGATCGGCCAGCCAGGCCGCGCCTTCTCCCGGTGAGTCCGCCAGATGCAGCACCCGCGCCTCGAGCGCTCCGAGACGTTCGCCCAAGGCCTCGGCACTGCGGGCCCGGTCGCCGTCGAGGCTCACCGGTAGCCAGGCATCGACTGCCGGCGCCAGGGCGCCGATGACGCCATCGGCGTCCTTGTCGGCGAGCATGCCCAGCAGAGCGATGGTACGTCCCCGGCACGGCCGCTCGGCCAGGCGTCCGGCGAGGTACTCGGCGGCATGAGGGTTATGTCCCACGTCCAGGCACCACTGGCCACGCCACTGCATGCGTCCGGGCAGCTCGACTCGAGACAGCGCCCGGCGACAGGCCGCGGCGTCGAGTTCCCAGCCCGCCAGGGCAAACGCCTGCAGCGCGGTGGCGGCATTGTCCAGCGGCAAACCGGGGTCCGGCAATGCTGCGACGCGCAGAGACTTGCCCTGCACGTCCAGGCCCCGCCAGGACCAACCGGACGCCTCGGGCGTGCGATGGTAAGTGTCACCGAGGGCATGACGAGGGGCACCAAGGGCCTCGGCGGTGGCGGCGACGCTGGCCGGCAAGCGGGAACTGCCAAGCACCGCCGGCCGACCGGGCCGCATGATGCCCGCCTTCTCCCGGCCGATCCCTTCGAGATCGTCCCCCAGGAAGGCGGCATGATCACGGGCGATGGTGGTCACCACCGCCACGTCGGCATCGAGCACGTTGACGGCATCGAGGCGCCCCCCCAGGCCCACCTCGAGGATGGCAAGCTCGGGGCCACGAGCGCGAATGGCGTGCAGCGCGCCCAGGGTACCGGCCTCGAAATAGGTCAGACTGATCGGCTCACCGTCGCATCGAGCGGCCTCAACGGCCTCGAAACCGTCGATCAGCTCGGCATTCGTCGCTTCGCGACCGTCCAGGCGCAGCCGCTCGTTGTAGCGCAGCAGGTGGGGCGAGGTATAGGTGGCGGTGGTGGCCCCGTGCTCGCGAGCCAACGCCTCGAGCATGGTCACGGTGGACCCCTTGCCGTTGGTCCCGGCCACGGTGATCAGTCGACCAGCGATGGGCCCCTCCAGGAGCCCCATGCGGCGCGCGACCTCGGCCACACGCTCGAGGCCGAGGTCAATATCCACCGGATGGGCCGCTTCCAGTCGCGCCAGCCAGGCCTCGAGAGAGGAGGAAGGAGCGTCGCGCATGGCGCCTCAGCGCTCGGCGTCGCGGCGCGGAGACTCGCCGGCGGACTCCGCCGCGGCCCCCTGGGGCGTCTCGTCGGACACGACCGCCTCGTCGGCCGTGTCGGCCTGCTCCGCGGCGTCGACGAGATCGGGCTCGGAGGCCTCTTGCTCACCCTCGGCCAGGCCGCTGATCGGCTGATGCGTCAGCTTGCGCAGCACCCCGCCGAGTCGGCTGCGGATCTCGTGACGGTGCACAATCATGTCCACGGTGCCGTGCTCGAGCAGGAACTCACTGCGCTGGAAGCCCTCGGGCAGCTGCTCGCGCACTGTCTGCTCGATGACCCGCGGTCCGGCGAAGCCGATCAGGGCATTGGGCTCGGCGACATTGAGATCACCGAGCATGGCAAGCGAAGCGGAGACGCCGCCGAATACCGGATCGGTGAGTACCGAGATGTAGGGCACGCCGGCCTGCTTGAGCTTCTCGAGGGCGGCAGAGGTCTTGGCCATCTGCATCAGCGAGAACAGCGCCTCCTGCATGCGCGCCCCGCCGGACGCTCCGAAGCAGACCAGCGGCACGCCCTCTTCGAGGGCCAGGCTGGCGGCACGCACGAACTTCTCGCCGACCACCGCGCCCATGGACCCACCCATGAAGGTGAACTCGAAGGCCACCGCGACGACCGGCAGACCGTCCAGCTGACCGCGCATGGCCACCAGCGCGTCCTTCTCGCCGGTGGACTTCTGGGCGGCGGTCAAACGGTCCTTGTACTTCTTCGAGTCGCGGAACTTGAGACGGTCGACGGGCTCGAGGTCGGCCGAGATCTCTTCGCGACCATCCGGATCAAGGAACCAGTCGAGGCGCTTGCGCGCGGTGAGGCGCAGATGGTGGTCGCACTTGGGACAGACGTTGTGGTGCTTCTCGAGTTCCGGCAGGTAGAGCACCCCGTCACACTTGGGACACTTGCGCCACAGGCCATCGGGGACGCTCGCGCGGCGGTCCTTGCGCTGAATGCGGCCCACCGAGGGCACGATCTTGTCTAGCCAGCTCATGTCAGAAACGCTTCCATTGTTGCGGACGCCCCCGGGACGTCGGGGGCGGAGTCGATTCGGTCGGCTCGGGCCGTCAGGCATCCAGTGCCTGGCGCATCTCACCCAGCACCGCTTCCAGGGTAGCGGGGATCGCCTCGGGTCGCTCGGCGTTCTCGGCGATGCGCGACACCAGCGCGCTGCCGACGATCACGCCGTCGGCCACCCGGCCGATCTCGGCGGCCGAGGCGCCGTCGCGTATGCCGAAGCCGACGCACAGCGGCAAGTCGGTCATCTCGCGCAGCGGCACCAGATGCTCGGCGACATCCTCGGCATTGGCGCTGGCGCCGCCCGTGACGCCCTTGAGCGAGACGTAATAGAGATAGCCCTCGCCATGGGCGCATATTGTAGCGGCCCGAGACCGTGAAGTGGTAGGGGCGACCAGGAAGATCGAGGCCAGGCCGCGCTCCTTGAGCACCGGCCCCATCAGGTCGGCCTCCTCGGGTGGCATGTCGACGAGCAGCACGCCATCGATGCCGGCCTCGCGGGCCTGGTCGGCAAAGGCATCGAACCCCAGGCGCTCCACGGGGTTGAGATAGCCCATCAGCACTACCGGGGTCTCGCTGTCTTCGCGCCGAAACTCGCGCACCATGTCGAACAGGTGGGTCAGGCGTACGCCGTGCCGGAGTGCTCGCTCGCAGGCTTTCTGGATCACCGGGCCATCGGCCATGGGATCGGAAAACGGTACGCCCAGCTCGATGACGTCGGCCCCGGCACGCACCAGGGCGTGCATGAAGCCAACGGTATGCTCCGGCGCCGGATCGCCGGCGGTGATGTAGGGGATCAGCGCACGACGCCCCTCGGCCTTGAGCGCGGCGAAACGTTGGTCGATACGATTCATCACTATCCCCTAGAGTTCGATGCCATCGATCTTGGCGACCGTCAGAATATCCTTGTCGCCACGCCCCGAGAGGTTGACCACGATGTGCTGGTCGGGGCGCATCTGCGGCGCCAGCACCTTGGCGTGGGCCAAGGCGTGAGCCGACTCCAGCGCCGGCATGATGCCCTCCACGTGGGTCAGCTCGCGGAAAGCCTCGAGCACGGCATCGTCGTTGGCCGCCACGTAATTGACGCGCCCCACGTCCTTCCACAGGGCATGCTCCGGCCCCACGCCCGGGTAGTCGAGCCCGGCGGAGATCGAGTGGGTGTCGCTGATCTGCCCGCCCTCGTCGGACATCAGATAGGTCCGATTGCCATGCAATACGCCGCGCGGCGCGCCAGAGGCCAGGGGTGCGGCATGGCGGCCGGTGGCCACACCGTCTCCGCCGGCCTCGACGCCATACATGGCCACCTCGTCGTCTTCGACGAAGGGATAAAACAGCCCCATGGCGTTGGAACCGCCGCCCACGCAGGCAATCAGTGCATCGGGCAGGCGGCCGAACTCCTCCAGCGACTGGCGACGCGCCTCGCGGCCCACCACCGAATTGAAGTCGCGCACCAGCATCGGGTAGGGATGCGGTCCGGCCACGGTGCCGATGATATAGAAGGTATCGTCGACGTTGGTCACCCAATCACGCAGCGCCTCGTTCATGGCGTCCTTGAGGGTGCGGGTGCCGGACTCGACGGGAATCACGTTGGCGCCCAGCAGGCGCATGCGGTAGACGTTGAGCTTCTGGCGCTCGACGTCCTCGGCCCCCATGTAGACATCGCACTTCAGGCCCAGGCGAGCGGCCACGGTGGCGGTGGCCACTCCGTGCTGGCCGGCGCCGGTCTCGGCAATCACTCGCGGCTTGCCGCTCTTCTTGGCCAGCAGCGCCTGACCGATGGTGTTGTTCACCTTGTGCGCGCCGGTGTGATTGAGATCCTCGCGCTTGAGCCAGACCTGAGCCCCTCCGAGCCGCTTCGACCATCGCTCGGCATGATAGAGCGGCGACGGCCGACCCACGTAATGAGACAGGTCGTGGTCGAATTCCGCCTGGAAGTCCGGATCGTCACGCAACTGCGCGTAGGTCGCGTCCAGATCCTCCAGGGCGAAGCTCAGGGTCTCCGAGACGAACCGGCCGCCATAGGGGCCGAAATGGCCGCGGGCATCCGGCAGTCGGGTCAGGTCACTGAACTTGCTCACAAGGACACCTCACAGAGTCGCCAGAGGGAGTGGGGGCGCGGGGCGGTGGAATCAGGTATCGGCGCGACGCACCGCCTTGAGGAAGTCAGCCATCAGTTCGGCATCCTTGACCCCCGGGGCGGCCTCGATGCCGCCGGAGACATCCACCGCGAAGGGCCGCACCGATGCGATGGCCTCGGCCACGTTGGACGGCGTCAGGCCCCCGGCGAGAATAACAGGTTTTGCCAGACTTGCGGGGATACGCGACCAGTCGAAGGTCTCCCCGGTGCCGCCCGGCACGCCGGGGCGATAGGCGTCGAGCAGCAGCGCCCGGGCGCCGGTATAATCGCGTGCCGCCTGCAGCAGATCCAGCTTGTCGCGCATGCGCAGCGCCTTGATCCAGGGCCTGCCGACCGCCTCGCAGAAAGCCGGCGCCTCCTCGCCATGGAACTGCAGCAGGTCCAGGTGCTCGGCGGCACTGGCCACCAGTTCGGGATCGGGATCGACGAACAGCCCGACCCGGGTGACGAAGGCCGGCACCCGAGCGCTCAACATCGCCAACCGCTCGACATCCACGGCTCGCTTGCTGCCGGGCCACAGCACGAAGCCCAGGGCGTCGGCACCGGCCGCCACGGCGGCATCGACGTCCTCGGGGCGGGTCAAGCCACAGAGCTTGACCCGGGTACGGTAGAGGGGCACGCCATGTTCAAGCATCGCCGCCCTCCTCCACCGTCTCCGCCAGTGGCCTGCCACGGCGGAACTCGACCATCGGGCAGTCCGGCAGTGGTCGTTCGCCGGTCCACTCGCCGAGGAAGGCCAGCAGGTTGGGGCCCAGGGGTTCCGACGGCAGCCCCCAGCATTCGTCGTAAAGGGAGTCGACGAAATGCAGGCCGCAGGCCGGGGCGGTAACGTCGCCCTGAGTGCGATCACGCAGCGCCAGCAGGCGGGCGATGTAGTCCTCGCCCTGCTCGCCACGCCCCACTGCGACCAGGGCGCCGGCGATGTTGCGAATCATGTGGTGCAAGAAGGCATTGCCCTGGACGTCGATGACCACCAGCGGCCCGTGGCGATGCACCTCGATGAAATGCAGGTGGCGCCAGGGGGTCTTCGACTGGCAGCCGGCGGCTCGAAAAGACGAGAAGTCATGCTCGCCGACCAGCGACTGGGCGGCGCGGTGCATGGCCTCGGCGTCGAGCGGATCGCGACACCAGGTCACGTTGGCGCGCTCCATGACCGGGCGGCTGGGCTGGTTGAGCAGCACATAGCGATAGCGCCGCGCCAGGGCCTTGAAGCGGGCATGAAAGTCATCGGGCACCGGCGCGACCCAGCGCACCGCGATATCGCGGGGCAGGTTGGCATTGACGCCGTACACCCAGGCCTTCTCCGAACGCGGCGAGGGCGGGTCGAAGTGAATGACCTGGCGAGTCGCGTGAACGCCGGAATCGGTGCGGCCACTGCACAGAACCTTGACCGGGGCGGCAGCCACCCGGGACAGAGACGCCTCCAGAGAGGCCTGCACCGAAGCGGCGTGCTTCAGGCGCTGCCAGCCGCAGTAGGCAGTGCCGTCGTACTCCACCGCCATGGCCAGCCGGCCACTGAGCGGTTGATGTTCGTCGAGACGATGAAAAAGAGTCATGCGTGTGTCATGGCTGATAGCGGTCGAGCAGATCGCGGGCCTCCAGCCGGGCAACGGTATCGCCGGACGCCTCGAGCAGGCGCTCCAGCAGGACGCGTGCTTCGCGAACCTCTCCGACCTCGAGCAGGTGGCGTGCCTCGGCCAGGGTCACCCCCGAGGCAGCCTCGTCGGCAGAGTCGACATTATCCCCATCCAGCGACGGAAACGCCACCTCCTCGATGTCCCATTCCTCACTTGCGCGGGACGAGCCGGCGGACGTCGACGCGACATCGATGCCAGGTGGTTGAGGCGTCTCTTCCCGGGGCTCGTCCGGCTCGAGCGACGGCGGCCGGTAATCGATGACATGAACGTCCTCGTCGTTCTCTCGAGACCCCACCTGGGGCATCGACTCGGGTGTCTCGAGATGAGACTCGGCCGCCTCATCCCCACGAGGCGACTCCGGCGCTCCCGATGGCATGCCTGACGAGGAAAGGTCGCCCGCCGCCGTCAGATTCTGCGTCCCGGCAGACTCGCGTGAGGCCGGCTCGCCCAAGGGCGGGCGTTGACGGGACGGCTCATCGGCGGCGCTGAACACGGCGGGCCCGCCAGCGGAAGGAGCACCATCGGCCAGATGCCCCATCAGTCGCTCGGTTTCGGCACGCGTCGCGTCGCTGGCGGAGACCTGCAGGCGTTCTGCCTGCGCCTCGGCGGCGGCACGGTCGCCCTGTTCGAGCAGGACCCGCAGCAGCGTCAAACGCAAGTCGTCACGCTCGGGCTCGCGAGCGATGCCCGCTTCCAGCAGCTCCCGAGCCTGCTCATAGCGCCCGTAGGCGATGAAGATATCGACCTCGCCGATGGCCTCCGTTTCAAGCATGTCAGAACGTGCAGTAGCGCCGGCTGAGCCTGTCGGCGCCGCCTCGACGCTGGACGGCTCGGTCTCCCCAGGCGGCCTGGCTATCAGGGCGTCGTCAAAGGACGGGGCGGGTGCCCTGCCCTGCCGTCGATGTCGTATCCATCCCCATGACACCAGCAGCAGGATGATCGCTGCTACGCCAAGAGCCCACGGACGCACCGGCAGCACCCACCAGACACTTGCCGGTTCGGCATCGGCAGCCGGCGGCACGACGCCTCGCGCCGCCACCCCCTCCGCCCCAACGGCGGTCAGCCCTGCCACTCGCGCGCGCAGCGCATCGAGCTCGTCACGCAACTCGTCGAGCTCGGCTTCCAGGGCATCCCGCTCGGCCTGGACGTCGTCCAGCCTCTCGAGCCCTTCCTCCCAACGCCGCTCCAGGCGCTGCAGACGCGTTTCCTCACCCGGCCCTCCTCGGCCAGTGAGCGAGGCCAGCACCTCGTCCTCCAGATACTGAATCCCACCTGAAAATTGAGGCGTAGCCCCCTCGGGGTCGGCATCCGGCACCTCTGTCGCTGCCTCGCTCGCCGCCCTGGCAAGACCGGCGGCCGCCTGCTCGTCGGTCAACAGGGTCAAGCGTGCGACCTGGGGCGGCTCGGCGACGACGGTTGACGGCTCGTCATCGCCCAGGGCTACCGGTGCCGGCACCCCGTCACCGCGGCTGGCCCAGGCACGATTCATGTCCTCCATCAGTGCCGACGCTCGCGCCGAGGAGCGGGCCACGATGGCCGCTCGCCCCGGCACTGACAGGGTATGGCCGGCTCGCATCTGGTTGGCGTTGCCCGACGGAAAGACCTCGGGATTGGCCTCGACCAGCGCCACCATCATCTGATCCATGCCAATAGCCGCATCGGGCCGCAGCCTCTCCGCCACTGCCCAGAGGGTATCGCCGCTGCGCACTCGCGCCGGGTTTTCCGCATCCCGCTCGGCAACGGACAGCGTCGCCTTCTCGGTATTCTCCGGGGGCGGCACCTCGACATCCTTAGAACCGTTCGCGCCCTCGAGCAGCACCGGCATGGCCGCATAGCCGGGAGGGTCGAGCAGCAGGGTGACCTCGCGCAACCGGCGGCCGCCTGGCCAGTCGAGGCTCAACATCAGGTCAAGCCATGGCTCACTCACCGGCTGCCTGGTGGTCAGCTCCAGCACCAGACGCCCACGCTGGCGACGAACCGCCATCCGGACGCTCGCCGCCAGTGCAGTGCGTACAAGGCCGGCAGAACGATAGGCCTCGGCGCCGGCCAGCGATACGCTGAGCGTATCCGGGTCGAGACCGCCGGTATCGGTCAGCGGAATGGTGGCATGCAGTGGCGCATCGAGCGGCGAGTCGACTTCGGCATCGCCCAGCCCGAGGGCCAGCGCGAGCGAACTGGCCAGTGACAGCGGCAGCAGCATGATAGGCGATAGCTTGCGTTTCATGGCCCTCCTGGCGATCACCCCTCCCGTACCCTGATACCTCAACGGCGACTCAGGCCAGTCCGCACAATGGGTGACCCGGCCTCTGGCATGCTCGACCCAGCACCGGATCATGACGCATGGGATCGACGCTGATGCATTCAACGTAAACCATGGCAGCACGCCACGGCGAACGCGCCCATAAACGAAGACGGGGCGACTCCGAAGGAGTCGCCCCGCCGAATCGCCGGGATTGCTCGAGCTTACTGTTCGCGCAGGATCTTGAGCATGCGCTTCAGCGGCTCGGCGGCCCCCCACAGCAGCTGATCGCCGACGCTGAAGGCCGACAGGTACTCGCCACCCATGGCCAGCTTACGCAGGCGGCCGACCGGCACGGTCAGGGTGCCGGTGGCGGCGGCCGGCGTCAGGCCATCGATGGTGGCATCCTTGTCGTTGGGGATCAGCTTGACCCAGTCGTTGTGGGTCGCGATGCGCTCCTCGATCTCGTCGAGCGGCACATCCTGCTTGAGCTTGATGGTAAACGCCTGGCTGTGGGAACGCATGGCGCCGATGCGCACGCACAGGCCGTCGATCGGCACCGGGTTGTCCTGCAGACCGAGAATCTTGTTGGTCTCGACGTTGCCCTTCCACTCCTCACGGCTCTGGCCGTTGTCGAGCTTGGAGTCGATCCACGGCAGCAGGCTGCCGGCCAGCGGCGCGCCGAAGTTGTCGGTCGGGAAGTCACCACCGCGCATGGCCGCGGTCACCTTGCGATCGATGTCGAGAATGGCGCTGGCGGGATCGGCAAGCTCGTCGGCCACACTGTCGCGCAGCGTACCCATCTGGTTGAGCAGCTCGCGCATGTGCTTGGCGCCGGAGCCGGAGGCCGCCTGATAGGTCATGGAGGTCATCCACTCGACCATGTCCGCCTCGAACAGACCGCCCAGCCCCATCAGCATCAGGCTGACGGTGCAGTTGCCGCCGGTGAAGGTCTTGGCACCGCGGGCCAGCTGCTCGTCGATGACCTTGCGGTTGACCGGGTCCAGCACGATGGTGGCGTCGTCGGCCATGCGCAGGGTACTGGCGGCGTCGATCCAGTAGCCCTTCCAGCCGGCGCCGCGCAGGTCCTCATAGACCTTCTTGGTGTAGTCGCCGCCCTGACAGGTCACCACCACGTCCAGGGCCTTGAGCGACTCTAGGTCGAAGGCGTCCTTCAGCGGAGGCACGTCCACGCCGACGTCGGGGCCGGCCTGGCCGACCTGGGAGGTGGTGAAGAAGATCGGCTCGATGCCGTTGAAGTCTCCATCTTCCACCATCCGCTGCATGAGCACGGAACCCACCATGCCACGCCATCCAACGAAACCGACTTTCAACATGTGAAGTCCTCCAGAAAGAATTGAACCCATTAGTATACAGGATGGAGAGTGGGTTATCAGCGGCCTGCCGGGATCGACCGGCCCCGGCAGGCGCGAACCCCGGGGTCGGGCGACTCGGAGTTCACTTGCCGCAAGGCCGTCGCCTACAGGGCTTCGAAGGCCGCCAGCACGGCGTCGCCCATCTCGCGGGTGGACACGGCCCGCTCGCCTTCGGCGGCGATGTCGGCGGTACGCAGACCGTCGTCGAGGACCTTGCCTACCGCCGCCTCGATACGCTCTGCCAGCGCCGCTTCGCCCAGGGAGTAACGCAGCATCATGGCCACCGAGAGAATGGTGGCCAGCGGATTGGCAACGTTCTGGCCGGCGATGTCCGGGGCGCTGCCGTGGCAGGGCTCGTACATGCCCTGGCCGGACTCGTTGAGCGAGGCCGAGGGCAGCATGCCGATGGAGCCGGTGAGCATGGCCGCGGCATCGGAGAGGATGTCGCCGAACATGTTGCCAGTGACCACCACGTCGAACTGCTTGGGCGCGCGGACCAGCTGCATGGCGGCGTTGTCGACGTACATGTGGGACAGCTCGACGTCCGGATACTCCGGCGCCAGACGCTCCATGACCTCGCGCCACAGCATGGTGACCTCGAGCACGTTGGCCTTGTCCACCGAGCACAGCTTCTTGCCGCGCTTCTGCGCCATCTCGAAGGCGACGCGACCGATGCGCTCGATCTCGGCCTCGGAGTAGACGTAGGTGTTGTAGCCGACGCGCTGGCCGTCGCGCTCTTCGATGCCGCGCGGCTGACCGAAGTAGATGCCGCCGGTAAGCTCGCGCACGATCATGATGTCCAGACCGGACACCAGCTCGGGCTTGAGGCTTGAGGCCTCGGCCAGCTGCGGGTAGAGCAGCGCCGGGCGCAGGTTACCGAACAGGCCGAGCTCCTTGCGCAGGCCCAACAGGCCCTTCTCGGGGCGCTTGCTGATGTCCTCGAGCTTGTCCCACTTGGGGCCGCCCACCGCACCCAGCAGCACGGCATCGGCAGCCCGAGCCTTGGCCAGGGTGCTCTCCGGCAGCGGCGAGCCCTCGAGGTCATAGGCAGTACCGCCGACCGGGGCCTCCTCGACCTCGACGTCCAGGCCACGGGCCTGGCAAGCGGCCAGCACGCGGCTGGCCTGGGCGGTGATTTCCGGGCCAATACCGTCGCCCGGGAGAACCAGAATCTTGCGTGTCATCCATCAATCCTTATTGAAGTTCAGCTGGAAGCTGGAAGCTGGAAGCTGGAAGCTGGAAGCTGGAAGCTGGAAGCTGGAAGCTGGAAGCTGGAAGCTGGAAGCTGGAAGCTGGAAGCTGGAAGGCAGCATGAGCCCGACGACGTCGGGATCAAGGGTTTTCTGCAAGCTTCAAGCTTATGACTTCAAGCTCCGGGCGAAGCCCGGCCAGGTTTTCTTCAAGCTTCCAGCTTAAGCCCGCGAAGCGGGCGTTCTTCCAGGTGCGAAGCACCGCTCTTCAAGCTTACGTCCGCGAAGCGGGCGCTCTTCCGGCTCCCGGCGAAGCCGGGTCAGGCTTCGCGAAACAGCCAGGGCCGCGCCGCTCGATGCTTCTGTTCGAAGGCGCGAATGGCATCCTCGTTCTGCAACGTGATGCCAATGTCGTCGAGGCCTTCGAGCAGACAGTGCTTGCGGAACGCATCCACCTCGAACTCGAGGATCTCGCCGGACGGCGTGGTGACGCGCTGGGCCTCGAGATCCACATCGAGGCGGTAGCCCTCGGCGGCCTCGACCTCGGCGAACAGCCGATCGACGACACGCTCGGGGAGCGTGATCAGCAGGATGCCGTTCTTGAAGGCATTGTTGTAGAAGATGTCGGCGAAGCTCGGCGCGATCACCACCTGGAAGCCGAAATCGGCCAGCGCCCAGGGAGCATGCTCGCGAGAGCTGCCGCAGCCAAAGTTCTGACGCGCCAGCAGCACGCTGGCTCCCTGATAGCGGGGCTGGTTGAGCACGAAGTCGTGATTCAGCGGACGCTGCGAGCAGTCCTGGCCCGGCTGTCCCTCATCGAGGTAACGCAGCTCGTCGAACAGGTTGACGCCGAAGCCGGTACGCTTGATCGACTTCAGGAACTGCTTGGGAATGATCAGATCGGTGTCGACGTTGGCACGGTCCAGCGGCGCGACCAGGCCGTCGAGGCGTTCGAATTTCTGCATGGCTCAGGCCTCCTGCTGCTGGGTGTCGTCGTTGGCGGCGCCGCCGAGAGCACGCACGTCGACGAAGTGGCCGGCGATGGCGGCAGCGGCAGCCATGGCCGGGCTGACCAGGTGGGTGCGCCCGCCGTAGCCCTGGCGACCCTCGAAGTTGCGGTTGGAGGTGGAGGCACAGTGCTCGCCGGCACCAAGCTTGTCGGCGTTCATCGCCAGGCACATGGAGCAGCCCGGCTCGCGCCATTCGAAACCGGCCTCGAGGAAGATCCTGTCGAGCCCCTCCTCTTCGGCCTGGCGCTTCACCAGGCCGGACCCCGGCACCACCATGGCCAGCTTGACCGAATCGGCCACCTTGTGACCGCGGGCCACCTTGGCGGCTTCACGCAAGTCCTCGATGCGCGAGTTGGTGCAGGAGCCGATGAACACCTTGTCGAGGCGGATATCGGTGATCTTCTGCTTGGGCGAGAGCCCCATGTACTCGAGCGCCCGGCTGATGCCGGTGCGCGCGGTCTCGTCGGCGGCCTCGGCCGGGTCAGGCACCTCGCCACCGATGCCGGTGACCATCTCGGGGCTGGTGCCCCAGCTGACCTGCGGCTCGATCGCCGCCGCATCCAGGGTCACTACCTTGTCGAAGGCTGCGTCGGCATCGGAGACCAGCTCGCGCCAGTCGGCCACCGAGGCCTCCCACTGCTCGGCACCAGGCGCATAGTGGCGCCCCTTCAGGTAGTCGACGGTGGTGTCGTCAACGGCAATCAGTCCGACCCGGGCACCGGCCTCGATGGCCATGTTGCAGACTGTCATGCGACCTTCCATGGACAGCTCGCGGATGGCGCTGCCGGCGAACTCGATGGCGTAGCCGGTGCCTCCGGCGGTGCCGATCTCGCCAATGATCGCCAGCACGATGTCCTTGGCGGTGACGCCGGCGCCAAGCTCGCCTTCCACGCGCACCTGCATGTTCTTCATCTTCTGGGCCAGCAGGCACTGGGTGGCCAGCACGTGCTCGACCTCAGAGGTGCCGATGCCGTGGGCCAGGGCCGCGAAGGCACCGTGGGTGGCGGTGTGAGAATCGCCGCAGACCACGGTCATGCCGGGAAGGGTAGCGCCCTGTTCGGGGCCGACCACGTGAACGATGCCCTGGCGCGGGTCGTTGATGCGATACTCCTCGATGCCGAACTCGTTGCAGTTGTCGTCAAGGGTCTGGACCTGGATCAGCGACACCGGATCCTCGATCCCGGCGTTGCCCTCGGCCCGCTCCTTGAGCGTGGTCGGCACGTTGTGATCCGGGGTTGCCAGGTTGGCATCGATCCGCCAGGGCTTGCGCCCCGCCAGGCGCAGGCCCTCGAAGGCCTGGGGCGAGGTCACTTCGTGGAGCAGCTGGCGATCGATGTAGATCAGCGCGGTGCCGTCATCGCGCTCCTTCACCAGGTGCTGCGACCACAGCTTGTCGTAGAGGGTCTGGCCTGCCATCTCGTTCTCCCGGGCCGTTGGCCCTGTCACTGGAATCCGGTCGTGAGCGCCGCTTGCGTCATGCGGTTTTGATTATTCGTCGACGCCTTGTGCTTTGGCGTGAGTGTCCCGCGACGCGCACATAAAAGCAATTCATGTTATTTATTCAAAGGATTCCAAAAAGGAATACCGAAACATCTGAGCACCGCCATAGGCGCAGAGGAGACGATGATGGATACCCAAAGCCTGCAGGCCTTCCTCGCCGTGGCCGACGGCGGCAGCTTCTCGCGTGCCGGCGAGCAGCTGCACCTTACCCAGCCGGCGGTGAGCAAACGGATCGCCGCGCTCGAGGACCAGGTCGGCGCCCGGCTGTTCGATCGCATAGGGCGACGCATAACGCTGACCGAAGCCGGCCGCCTGCTGCTGCCCCGCGCACGCCAGATCCTGGTCATGGTCGACGACAGCCGTCGCGCGCTCAGCAACCTGGATGGTCAGGTGGCCGGCAGCCTGACGCTGGCGACCAGCCACCATATCGGCCTGCACCGCCTACCACCACTGCTGAAGGCCTATACCGGACAACACCCCGACGTGCGCCTCGACCTGCACTTTCAGGATTCCGAGCAGGCCTATCAGGGGGTGCTCGACGGCGAACTGGAGATTGCCGTGGTCACCCTGGCCCCGCACCCGGATCCCCAACTGGAGGTCGTGCCGGTATGGATCGACCGTCTGTGCTTCGTCTGCTCGCCGGACCATCCCCTGGCCAGCCGAGGTCGGTTGGCATTGCACGAGCTGTGCGACTTCGACGCTGTGCTGCCCGGACCGTTGACGTTCACCCGCACGCTGATCGAGGGCCGTTTCGCCGCCGCCGGGCTGCGTCTTCCGGTGGCACTGTCGACCAACTACCTGGAAACACTGAAGATGATGACCGCCATCGGCCTGGGCTGGAGCCTGCTGCCACAGCGCCTGGTGGCGGGCGAGCTGCACGAGCTCGAGGTGGATCACCCGCCGATCCAGCGCCCATTGGGTTACCTGGTGCACCGCAACCGTACGCGCTCCAATGCCGCCAGGGCGATGCTCGAGCTACTCGCTCAGGCACGGGAGGCGGCGGCCCTGAAATGGCCTGACTGATGACGTAAAACATCAATCCATCCGGGAGTAAGATTCGCCGCAAAAGCAGAAAAAATGACTTTTAGCGACGCATAAATGTCGCATTTAATCAAATAGCTTCAGACATGAAGTCGTGAAAAATCATGTCGCCATCCACCTCGCCTCCTAGCCTCGTGCTCATCATATCCCCCGATGCACGAGGTGAGTCATGTCACAGACGCCCCAGGCCTGGGCCGCCCAGTCCCCCGAGAACGCCCTGACCCTGCCCTCCCGCTATTTTCATGACCCGGCACTGTTCGAGGCCGAGCGCGAGCGCATCTTCATGGGCGCCTGGCACTTCGGCTGCCACGTCAACGAGCTTGACCAGGCCGGTGCCTTCGTGGTCCGCAACATCTTCGACCAGAGCGTGATACTGATGCGCGACCGGGCAGGCGAGCTGCATGCCTTTCACAACGTCTGCCAGCATCGCGGCAATCGCCTGCTGACCGAGACCCGCGGCGTGCGCAAGGGCGTTATCCGCTGTGCCTACCATTCCTGGTGCTACGGCGCCGACGGTCGTCTCAAGGCCGCCCCGCGCAGCGACCGCATCGAAGCCTTTGACGTCAACGACTACCGGATCCCACCGGTCCGCCTCCAGGTCTTCGCCGGCGGCGTCTACTTCAACTTCGATCCCGACGCCGCGGACATGCACGAGCTCTTCCCGAACGCCGAGGCAGCGATCCGCGACGCCATCCCCCACCTCGACGAGATGCGCCTGATCCAGGAGGACGACGTCATCGTCCCGGCCAACTGGAAGGTGATCATGGACAACTCCATCGAGGGCTATCACTTCCAGCTTTCGGGCCCCTGTCACGTCGACCTGGCGTCGCTGATCGACTTCTCCGGCTACAAGCTGCGCCACCACGACAACTGGTGGACCTACGGCGCCCCGCCCAACCGCGAGGCCACCGAGGCCTACGGCGAGCCCATCGGCCGGCCGGTGGAGGACGGCGACGGCTTCTTCAACATCGGCCTGTGGCCCCACAACACCTTCTACCAGTTCCCGTTCTCCCAGTGCATGGGCACCTTCATGATCATCCCGCTGGACGCCGAGCGCAGCATTCTGCGCTTCGGCTACTACAGCGCCCATGCCCCTGACGCCCTGCCCGAGGTGACCCGGGCCAGCATCCGCTGGATGAACGAGGACCTGGGCCCGGAGGACATCGAGCTCAACGTCACCACCCAGAAGGGCCTGCGCTCCCTGGGCTACGACCAGGGCCGCTACATGATCGACGCCGAGCGCAGCAACGAGAGCGAGCACCTGGTGCTGAACTTCCACCGCCTGGTGCATCGGGCCCTGCACGGCGAGGACGGAGCCAAGTCATGAGCGCTCAGGGAGCCTTCACCGGCAAACGGGTGCTGGTCACCGGCGGCGCTCGCGGGATCGGCGCCGCCACCGTGCGCCGCTTCCTCGAAGAGGGCGCGACGGTCGCCGTCGGTGCCCGCCGCGCGGCCTCCATCGACGCCCTGTGCCGCGAGCTGGGCGACGAGGCCCGGGTGGTCGCCGCCCCCGGACCGCTGGAAGACCGCGCTTCCTGTGCCGCCGTGGTGGACGCCGCGGTGGACGGCCTCGGCGGGCTGGACATCCTGGTCAACGCCGCCGGCGTCTTCGAGGAGGTGCCCTTCGAAGCCGTCACCCAGGCCCACTGGGACACCACCTTCGCCGTCAACACGGGCGGCACCTTCTTCACCCTGCAGGCCGCCCTGCGCCACCTGGAGGCCAGCGGCGGCAACGCCGTGAATCTGGGCTCGGACGCCGGGCTGATCGGCTTCCCGCCGAGCAGCGTCTACTCCGGCGCCAAGGCCGCGGTGGTCAACCTGACCCGGGCGCTGGCCCTGGAGCTCGCCGGTCGCATCCGCGTCAACTGCGTCTGCCCGGGCAACGTCGCCACCGACATGATCGACGCCGCCGCCGAAGCCAGCGGCGATCGCGAAGCCTATCTGGCCGCCGCCCGGGCCCGCGCCCCGATGGGGCGCATGGCCCGACCCGAGGAGATCGCCGACGCCATCCTCTACCTGGCCTCACCCCGGGCCGGCTTCACCCACGGCGCCATCCTCTCGGTGGATGGCGGCGGGGTCTGCGGCTTCTGAGCCGCCTTCACACAACAACACGAGCACGAGGAGATTCCCCCATGACGAAGCATCACGACATCCTGCGCACCGGCCTGCTGGCCGCCACCCTGGGCGCCGTCGCCCTGCCCGGCCTGGCCCAGGCCGACGAGATACGCTTCGCCACCCCGCCCTGGCCCGGCGCCACCGTCAAGACCGAGGTGGCCAGCCAGTTGCTGGAGCGCCTGGGCTACGAGACCAGCGTCAAGGAGGCCAGCACCGCCATCATCCTGGAGGGCCTGGTCGGCGGCGACATCGACGTCGACATGGCCCTGTGGCGTCCCTCCCAGGGCGCCATGCTCGACCCGCGCCTGGAAAGCGGCGAGCTGGTCGAGGTGGCACAGAATATCCAGGGCGCACGCTTCAAGCTCGCCGTGCCCGGCCATGTCTGGAACGCCGGCGTGCACTCCATGGCCGACCTGGCCGAGCACGCCGAGCGCTTCGACCACAGCTTCTACGGCATCGAACCCGGCAACGTCGGCAACGAGATCATGCAAGGCGCCATCGACGACAACACCTACGGCCTGGGCGACTGGCGGGTGGTGGCCTCCAGCGTCACCGGCATGCTCTCGCAGCTCGAGGCCAACAACGACGGCAAGCGCTGGACGGCCTTCCTCGGCTGGGAGCCGCACTGGATGAACGTCGTCTACGACGTGCACTACCTGGAGGACCCCAAGGGCCTGTGGGGCGATGCCAGCACCGTCTCCACCATCGCCAATGCCGACTTCCTCGAGCGCGAACCCAACGTCGCCACCCTACTCGAGCAACTGGTCGTGCCCATCGAGGTGCAGAACGCCTGGGTCCACGAGTTCAGCCGCGAGGAGCGCCCGCTGGAAGCGGTGGCCGGAGACTGGCTGGACGACAACCCCGAGCTTATCGGCGAGTGGCTGACGGGAGTCACCACCGCCGATGGCAGCACCCCTGCCCTGGAGGCCTACATGAACGCTCAGTTGGCCGCGCGCTGACCATCGATTCTGGAGCCATGATGAAGACTGCCCCCGACTACGACTACATCATCGTCGGCGCGGGCTCGGCGGGCTGCGTGCTCGCCGACCGGCTGACCGCCGACGGCCGATACCGGGTGCTGCTGCTCGAGGCCGGCCCCAAGGATCATTCCTGGACGATCCACATGCCAGCGGCCATGGGTGCGGCCATCGACGGCCCGCGCTTCAACTGGCACTACTGGTCCGGCCCCGAGCCTCACCTGGATGACCGCTATGTCGCCACCCCTCGGGGCAAGACCCTGGGCGGCTCGTCCTCGATCAACGGCATGGTCTACATTCGCGGCCATGCCCGGGACTACGACGCCTGGGCCGAAGCCGGCTGCAAAGGCTGGAACTACGCCCGGGTGCTGCCCTACTTTCGGCGCGCCGAGGGCCATGCCCTGGGCGGAGATGACTACCACGGCGGCGACGGGCCGCTGCGCGTCAGCCCGGGCCGCCCCACCGACCCGCTGTCCCGGGCCTTCCTGGAGGCCGGCGAGCAGGCCGGCTACGGCGCCAGCGCCGACGTCAACGGCTACCGCCAGGAAGGCTTCGGCCGCGTCGACCGCACCACCTGGAAGGGCCGGCGCTGGAGCACCGCCCGGGGCTACCTGGCCCGGGCCCGCACGCGCCCCAACCTCACGCTGATCACCGGCGCCCTGGCCGAGCAAGTGCTGGTCGAGGACGGCCACGCCCGGGGCGTGGCCTACCGTCGAGGCGGCCGCCGCGTCGAGGTGACGGCCAGACGCGAAGTGTTGCTGGCCGGCGGCGCCATCAACAGCCCCCAACTGCTGATGCTCTCCGGGGTCGGCCCGCGAGACGAGCTCGAGCGCTGGGGGATTCCCGAGGCCCACCGCCTGGAGGGCGTCGGCCGGCGACTCAACGACCACCCGGATACCGTGGTCGCCTACCGCTGCCCCCGGCCGGTCTCCCACGCCCCCTGGACCCGAGCGCCACGCAAGTGGTGGCTGGGCATGCGCTGGTTCGCCGATCGAGGCGGGCTGGCCGGCACCAATCTGTTCGACGCCGGCGCCTTCATCCGCTCCCGGGCCGGGGTCGAGCATCCCGACCTGCAGTTGACCTTCATGTCGCTGGCCGTCGAGCCCGGCAGCATCAATGCCCTCAAGGAACACGCCTTCCAGGTGCATATCGACCTGATGCGCCCCACCAGCCTTGGCCGGGTGCGCCTGGCGGACAGCGACCCGGCGAAGGCCCCGGAGATCGTCTTCAACTACCTGGCCACCGAGCGCGACCGGGCCGACATGCGCGCCGCGGTGCGACTGGTCCGCGAGCTGATCGAGCAGCCGGCCTTCGACGGCCTGCGCGGCGAGGAGATCACCCCGGGAGCGGACTGCCAGAGCGACGAAGCCCTGGACGCCTGGGCCAGGGCCACCACCGAAACCGGCTACCACGCCGCCGGCACCTGCAAGATGGGCCCGGCGAGCGACCCGGAGGCGGTGGTCGACCCCGAGCTACGTGTCCACGGGCTCGAAGGGCTGCGCGTGGTGGACGCCTCCATCATGCCGACCATCGTCAGCGGCAACACCAACGCTCCGACCGTGATGATCGCCGAGAAAGCCAGCGACCTGATCCTCGGCCGCCCCGCGCCGGCACCCAGCGAAGCGCCGGTGTGGATCCACCCCGACTGGCAGCGCCAGCAACGCTGAGGAGATCCCATGTCTGAGCGCCTGTCACTGATCCTGACCCGTCACCGCCGCCTGGCAGCGTCCGTCGTCGAGCTGACCCTCGAGGCCGCCGACGGCGGGCCCTTGCCCTCGGCCCCGGCCGGGGCCCACCTGGAGCTCGAGCTGCCCGGTGGACTCACTCGCCACTATTCACTGCTGGATGACGGGGCTGGCGGCCGTTATCGCCTAGGCGTACTGCGCGAGAGCGACTCCCGGGGCGGCTCGGCCTTCCTGGCCGACCAGGCCCGGGAAGGACTCACGCTGATCGCCTCACCCCCGCAGGACCGTTTCCCATTGGACGAGACCGGCGGCCGCCAGGTGCTGATCGGCGGCGGCATCGGCATCACTCCGCTGGTGGCCATGGCCCGGCGGCTGTGCGCGCGGGGTGTCACGCCGGAGGTGCACTATCTGGTGCGCCGGGAGGAGGACGCCGCCTTCGCCGAGGAGCTCGCCGCCCTGCTACCCGAGGGCGCGCTGCGCCTGAACGTCTCCGCGCGGGACGGCCGCGCTCAGGTGGCCGAGCTGGTCGGCGAGGTGGACGCCGACACCCGGATCCATGCCTGCGGCCCGGAGAGCCTGCTCGCCGCCCTGGAGGCCGAGGCCGACGCCTGGCCCGCGGGCTGCCTACGCCTGGAGCGCTTCCGCGGTGCGGTGCCGGATACCACGCCCCGGGACGGCCAGTGCGAGGTCGTGCTGGCACGCAGCGGCCGGACCCTCACCCTGGCCACCGACGAATCGCTGCTCGACGGTCTCGCCCGCGCCGGCGTCGCCCCGCCCACCCTGTGCGGCGAGGGCGCCTGCGGCACCTGCGCCTGCGGCGTGATCGAAGGCGCCGTAGACCACCGAGACGTCCTCCAGGACGACGCCGAGAAGGCCGCCAACGATACCCTCTACGCCTGCGTCTCGCGCCCCGCGGGAGCTCGCCTGGTGCTCGACCTCTAATACCCACGCCCTCGAGGAGGCTCCATGCCCCTGACTCATGACGACTGGAAGCGCCGCGCCGCCACCCTGGAAACCGACGGCCGCGCCTGGATCGCCGGCCGGCGCTGCCCCGCTGCGGGTGGCGCCACCCTGGACTCGATCAACCCCATGACCGACGCCCCGGTCGCCGCCATCGCCGCCTGCGAGGCGACCGACGTGGATCGCGCCGTGAGCGCCGCCCGGGCGGCCTTCGTAGCCGGCGATTGGGCCCGTGCCGAGCCCGCTGAGCGCCGCCGGGTGATGCTGGCCATTGCCGGCGAGATCCGCGCCCACGCCGAGGAACTGGCCCTGCTCGACAGCCTGGAGAGCGGCAAGTGCATCCTCGAGGCACTGGACGACGCCGAGGAGGCCGCGGTGCTCTTCGACTGGTACGGCGAAGTGCAGGACAAGGCCTACGACCGCGTCGCCCCCTCCCCGGCCGGCGTCCAGGCCACCATCACCCACGAGCCGCTGGGCGTGGTCGGCGCCGTGGTGCCCTGGAACTACCCGCTGCACAACAGCGCGGTCAAGCTGGCCCCGGCGCTGGCCGCGGGCAACAGCCTGGTGCTCAAGCCCGCCGAGGAGTCCTCGCTGTCCGCCCTGCGCCTGGCCGAGCTGTGCCAGGCCGCCGGCCTGCCCGACGGCGTGCTCAACGTGGTGCCGGGCCACGGCCATCTGGCCGGCGAGGCCCTGGGTCGCCACGACAACGTGGACGCCCTGGGCTTTACCGGCTCCACCGAGATCGGCAAGCGCTTCTTGGTCTATGCCGGCGAGTCCAACATGAAGCCGGTGTGGCTGGAGTGCGGCGGCAAGAGCCCGCTGCTGATCTTCGACGACTGCCCCGATCTGGAGGCGGCGGTGGACGCCGCGGTGGCGGGCATCTTCACCCACGCCGGCCAGGTCTGCTCGGCCCACTCACGGCTGCTGCTCCAGGACGGCATCCACGAGGCCTTCCTCGCCGCCCTGGACGCGCGCCTGGAAACCCTGGTGCCCGGCGATCCCCTGGACCCGGCCACCCGGCTAGGGCCGCTGGTCAGCCGCGCCCAGTTCGACAGGGTCCGCGGCTACCTGGCCATCGGCAAGCAGGAGGCCACCCTGCACCGCGGCGGTGAAACGCTCACCGCCGCCGGCGGCGAGCTCTTCATCGCCCCCACGGTGTTCACCGGCGTCACCCCCGAGCACCGGCTGTTCCGCGAGGAGATCTTCGGCCCGGTGCTGGCGGTAAGCCGCTTCGCCGACGAGGCCGAGGGCGTGGCGCTGGCCAACGACAGCCGCTACGGCCTGGCCGCCTCACTGTGGACCGCCGACCTGGGCCGCGCTCACCGTCTGTGCGATACCCTCCAGGCGGGGACGGTGACGGTCAACGGCGTCGATGCGGTGAGCCCCCAGACCCCATTCGGCGGCATGAAGGAGTCGGGCATCGGCCGCGACTACGAGCTGGCCGGCATGCACAAGTACATGGCGCTTAAAACCCGCTGGATCCACTACTGAGCCAGGAGCCCATCATGAGCGAGATCCCCGAGGTCCCGGGCAACGCCCGGGAACAGTTGGCCTGTGCCCTGCGCTGGCTGGCTCGACTGGACATGCACGAGGCCACCGCCAACCATTGCAGCCTGGCCACCGCCAAGGGCGGAGAGCGCTTTTTGATCAACCCGGCGGGCCGCCATTTCGCCGAGCTGTGCGCCAGCGATCTGCTGGAGGTCGAAGCCCGTGGCGGCGAACGCCCCGCGGGGCTCGACCCCACCGCCTGGGCCATCCACGGCGCCCTGCATCGCCAGGGCCGCGAGGTGGGCTGTATCCTGCATACCCACTCGCTATACGCCACCGCCTTGGCCTGCCTGGAGTGCCCCGGGCTGCCGCCGGTGGAGCAGAACGCCATGCGCTTCTACGAGCGGGTGGCGGTGGATCGCGGCTTCGACGGCATGGGCCTGGGCGACGAGGCCGAGCGCCTGGCGCGGCTGGCTGGCGAGGCGCCGATCCTGCTGCTGGGCAACCACGGCGTGATCGCCACCGGCGCCGATGTCGCCGAGGCCTTCGACAACCTCTATTATTTCGAGCGCGCCTGCCGCTCCTACCTGGTGGCCCGCGCCAGCGGCCTGCCGCTGGCGCCGGTGGCTCCGGAAGTGGCCCGCAAGACCGCCGCCCAGTGGGACGACTATACACGGGCGGGCGCGCCCCAGGCCCACTTCGCGGCGCTGATGCGCCTGCTCGACAAGGAGGGCGACGATTACCGAAGCTGAGATCTCATCATGACCAGGAGCCTCGTCCCCACTGCGCCCCCCTACCGGTTCGGCATCTTGCTGCTGCCGCAGTTCTCCTTCGCCGGACTGGGGGCGCTGCTGGATCCGCTGTTCATCGTCAACTGGCTGGCCCAAGAGCCACGCTTCGAGTGGCGGCTGCTGGGCGGCGAGGCGACGGTACCGGCCTCCAACGGCGTGCCCCTTGGAGTGAGAATGGACTGGCCCGCTCCCACCGAACTGGACGGCGTCCTGGTGTTGGCTAGCTTCGAGACCAAGGCGCTGACCGGCGACCGCCCCCTGGCCATGTGGCTGCGGCATTGTGCTGCTGCCGGCGTGGAGCTGGGGGGAATCGAGATGGGCAGCGAGGTGCTCGCCGCAGCGGGCCTGCTCGACGGGCGACACGCGGCCGTGCACTGGGACAACCTGGAGGGCTTCCAGGAGCTCTACCCTCGGGTGCAGGCCGTTGGCGAGCTCTACACCCTCGGCGACGGCCGGCTGACCTGTGCCGGTGGCACGGCGGTGCTCGACATGATGCTGGCCTGGCTGGCGCGGCGCGTGGAACCGCCGCTGATGGAAGAACTCCAGAACCATCTGCTGGAGCGCCGCCGACGCCCGGGGGACGCCGTGCAACTGGCCACTGCCCCGGAACGCCAGCCGGAGACTTCGGCCCAGATGCGCCGAGTGGTCCGGCTGATGCGCCGGGCCATCGAGTCACCGCTTTCCAGTACCGAGCTGGCCAGCGAGGTGGGCCTATCGGTGCGCCAGCTCGAGCGACGCTTCAAGGCCGAGCTCGGCGTCACGCCCAAGCGCTACTACCTGTGGCTGCGCATCAACCGCGCCCATCGTCTGCTGCAGCAAACCGATCTCGGCGTGGCGCAGGTGGCGGCCAGCGCCGGATTCGGCTCCCTGGAGCACTTCTCTCGGGCCTATCGACGCTTCTTCGGCTGTGCACCAAGCCAGGATCGCTTGCAATCCCGTGATGCCCCAGTGCTGCCGGTACGTTACCTGCCCCGCCGCGACTAGCGAGTCGCCAATCGATGCCACTGTCGCCTTGTGAGGGGGCAGCATCTTGCTTAGCATGCAAGCTTTCTCGCCACTCGGTAACGTCATGTCGTCTCCCACCGTCTCAGAGGCGGCCTCCCCCAACGTCAATCCCCGCCACGCCCTCGCCGGCCTGGCGATCTTCGTCGGCCTGCTGTCACGGATCGCGAGCCTGGCCTGGCTTCCCGAGGCCGAGACACTGACCGGGCCGGCGCTGTGGCTGGGCACCGCCCTGCTGTGGCCCGACCTGCCGAGGCGCAACCGACGCCAGGCGGGACTGCTGGCGGGCATCGGCATCGGCCTGCTGCTGGTCGCGGCCTTCGTCTACGACGCCCCGGTAGACTGGACCACCCTGCTGGACGCCAACACCCAGGTGGTGGCCATGCTGGTGGGGGTCAGCTTCATCGGCCTGATCGGCAACCGCCGCGGTCGGTCGCGACCCTCGGGGCCGCCGGTCACCGGGCGTCGCGGCCTCGCCGGCACCTGGCTCGGCGTGCATCTGCTCGGCACCATCCTCAACCTGTCCACGGTGTTCATGGTCGGCGACCGCCTGGCACGCCGAGCGCCGCTGACCACGCCCCAGCTGCTGGCGCTCAACCGAGGACTGTCCAGCGCCGCGCTGTGGTCGCCCTTCTTCGCCTCCATGGGCATCGTGATCACTCTGGCGCCGGGCATGGACTACGCCACCGTGCTGGCCCACGGCCTGCCGCTGGCATTGTGTGCGGGGCTGGTGACGCTGATCGAGCTGCCGCGGCGCTTCGATCTGACCGACACCGCCGGCTTCTCGATGGCACCGAGGAGCCTGCTGCTACCGGTGATCATGGCCATGCTGGTGATGGGCTTTCACTTCGGCCTGACGCCGGGGCTCTCCATCGTCGCCATCATTACTTTCCTGATGCCGGGCGCGGCATTGGCGACCAACCTGCCCCGCGGCCTGCACTGGACCGTCGGCCGCCTGCGCCAACACACCTTGACCCGGCTGCCTGCGATGCGCGGCGAGATCTCGCTGTTCCTGTGCGCGGGGCTGCTGACCCAGGGCCTATCGACGCTCGCCGACGCCGCGACCGAAGGCGGCTGGACCCTGTTCGAGCAGTTTGCCACGAGCGAGGCCATCATGAGCTTCCTGGCCATCGTGGCCAGCGCCGTGGCCGGACTGCATCCGATCATCGGCGTCTCGGTGCTGGCCTCGGTGCTCGATCTTGCGCCGACGGAGCAGACGCTGTTCGCCTTCGTCGCCCTGGCGGCCTGGGCGGTGGGCACCAGCGTCGGGCCGCTGTCGGGAATCAACCTGTCGCTGCAGGGTCGCTATGGCGTCAGCGGCGGCCTGATGATGCGCGAGAATCTGCGCTATGCGCTGGTGATGGCGGCGCTGGTTGTTGGAATGATCGCCTGGCTGGCCGGCTGAGCCGGCTCGATCATGCTCTACAGGACACTCTCGGGTGGTTCGGGGGCCACCGAGCAGGTTTTCATGGGAGCGTACGGTCCGCCGCTCCGACTGGCTGCGCGAGGGAGTGATACCTCGGGGCACCGCCCTCGCGCTCTGAAGGGGGCTCACGCAAGGAGCGCCCTCTCAGGATCGTGACGGGCATCAGTCCAGCGGCGCGCGCACGAAGTAGCGGTGGCCGCACTGGTGGCAGGGTTCGAGGCGAGCGACCTCGGGAAGCTCGACCACCGCATCACAGTGGGTGCAGGCCATGCGCCCCGGGGCGGCGATCTCGCCGGCGGTATAGTCCGCTCGCGAGGCCTCGAGATCGTCCTCGAGCCGCTCCCGCTCGATCAGGCCCCGATCGGCGATCGACAGCAGCGACTCCACCACTCGCCGCGACAGCACCGACAGATCGATGCCGAGCCAGTGGGCTACGCTGTGCCCGCCGGCATTCAGGTAGCGGCGCATCTCCTTGAGATCGCGATCGACCCAGGCACGCAGCAACGAGAGTTCATCGCGGGTGAAATCCTCCACGTCGGACTCGAACTCGATCGCCTCGTCGAGCTCCTTTTGCAGCGACTCCCGGTTCAGCTCGCCGGCGCCCTCCTTGAGGCGCTCGAGCACGCGTTCGTAGGCATCCTTGAGACGATGGTCCTCATGGGGCTTGTGCGGTTGGTCGCTCATCGCTGTTCTCCTGTCCGTGTCCTGTCCGCGTCGGGGTCACGACACCGTCACCATAGCCGGCGCCGGCCGTGCTGGGGTATCCTTGCGCCCCAGAGGTTCTCCCATTTAGACGATATGCCGTCGGCGAATCAATGGCTTCCCCCAAGTAATGGGGCTGACCCTGACGCCGGACAAGGCCCGCTGACATGCGCCGCGCCGCGCGCGCCGCGCTCGACTAGCAAGGTACCCGAAGACAGCGATGGACGCACAATACCAGCCCCAAGAGATCGAACGCGACGCCCAGCAATTCTGGGAGAAGAACGCCTGCTTCAAGGCAGTGGAAGACGCCAGTCGCGAGAAATACTACTGCCTGTCGATGTTCCCCTACCCCAGCGGCAAGCTGCACATGGGGCATGTGCGTAACTACACCATCGGCGACGTGGTCTCCCGCTTCCAGCGCATGCAGGGCAAGAACGTGCTGCAGCCCATGGGCTGGGACGCCTTCGGCATGCCGGCCGAGAACGCCGCGATCAAGAACCAGGTGCCGCCGGGCGAGTGGACCTACCAGAACATCGACTACATGCGTCGCCAGCTCAAGGCGCTGGGCTTTGCCTACGACTGGGACCGCGAGTTCGCCACCTGCGACGTCGACTACTACCGCTGGGAGCAATGGTTCTTCACCAAGCTCGTCGAGAAGGGCCTGGTCTACAAGAAGATGTCCACGGTCAACTGGGACCCGGTCGACCAGACCGTGCTGGCCAACGAGCAGGTGATCGACGGCTGCGGCTGGCGCTCCGGCGCTCCGGTCGAGCGCAAGGAAATCCCGCTGTGGTTCCTCAAGATCACCGACTACGCCGAGGAGCTTCTGGCGGATCTGGACAAGGTCGACTGGCCAGAGCAGGTCAAGACCATGCAGCGCAACTGGATCGGCAAGTCCAGGGGTGTCGAGCTGGCCTTCGACGTCGCCGACCATGAGGACAACGCGCTCGAGCCGCTGCGCGTCTATACCACCCGCCCCGATACCCTGATGGGCGTGACCTACGTCGCCGTGGCCGCCGGCCATCCGCTGGCCCAGGCCGCCGCCGAGGGCAATCCCGAACTGGCCGCTTTCCTCGAGGAGTGCGCTCACGGCGGCACCTCCGAGGCCGAGCTCGCGACCAAGGAAAAGAAGGGCATGGCCACCGGCTACCAGGCCGTGCACCCGCTGACCGGGCGTCGCGTTCCGGTCTATGTGGCCAACTTCGTGCTCATGGAGTTCGGCACCGGCGCGGTGATGGCGGTGCCCGCCCACGACCAGCGCGACTGGGAGTTCGCGACCAAGTACGAGCTGGCCATCGAGCCGGTGATCGCCGACGAGAACGGCCAGGCGCCGGACGTGAGCCATGGCGCCCATGACGAGCACGGCGTGCTGATCAACTCCGGCGAGTTCGACGGCCTCGACTTCCAGGCGGCCTTCGATGCCATCGCCACTCGCCTGGCCGAGCAGGGCCACGGCGAGGTCAAGACCAACTTCCGCCTGCGCGACTGGGGCGTGGCCCGCCAGCGCTACTGGGGCGCGCCGATCCCGGTCAAGTACGGCCCCGAGGGCCAGACCGTGCCGCTCACCGACGACGAGTTGCCGGTCGCCCTGCCGCTGGAAGTCACCGTCGACGCCTCCGGCTCACCGCTCAAGAAGATGCCCGAGTTCTCCGACCTCGGCGACGGCTGGGTGCGCGAGACCGACACCTTCGACACCTTCATGGAGTCCTCCTGGTACTACGCGCGCTTCGCCTGCGCCGACAACCCGGAGGCCATGCTCGACGAACGCGCCAACTACTGGCTGCCGGTCGACCTCTACATCGGCGGCATCGAGCACGCCATCCTGCACCTGCTCTACGCGCGCTTCTTCCACAAGCTGATGCGAGACTTCGGCCTGGTCGAGTCCGACGAGCCGTTCCAGCGCCTGCTGACCCAGGGCATGGTGATCGCCGAGACCTTCTATCGTCCCGAGGCAAACGGCGGCAAGGAGTGGTTCAATCCGGCCGACGTCACCGTCAAGCGCGACGACAAGGGCCGGCCGCTGAGCGCCGTGCTCGAGGAGGACGGTCAGCCGGTGGAAATGGGCGGTATCGAGAAGATGTCCAAGTCCAAGAACAACGGCGTCGACCCCCAGGCGATGATCGACCGCTTCGGTGCCGACACCGTGCGGCTGTTCATGATGTTCGCCGCGCCGCCCGAGCAGTCCCTCGAGTGGTCGGACGCCGGCGTCGAGGGCGCCCATCGCTTCCTCAAGCGCCTGTGGCGGATGGTGGCCGAGCACGTCGAGGCCGGCACCCCAGGCGAGCTCGACGTCGACGCGCTGAACGACGATCAGCGCGAGCTGCGTCGCAAGACCCACGAGACCATCCAGAAGGCCAGCGACGACATCGGCCGGCGCACCACTTTCAACACCGCTATTGCCGCGGTGATGGAGCTGACCAACGCGCTGGGCAAGTTCAGCGATACCAGCCCGCTTGGCCTGGCCGTGGCCCGTGAGGCCGTCGAGGCCTGCGTGCTGCTGCTGGCCCCGATCACCCCGCACGCCAGCCACGCCCTGTGGGCCGAGCTCGGCCACGACGAGCCGGCCATCGACGCCGCCTGGCCGGTATTCGACGAATCCGCCCTGGCTCGCGACACCATCGAGCTGGTGGTGCAGGTCAACGGCAAGCTGCGTGCCCGCCTCGACGTACCGGCCGACGCCGACAAGGCCGCCATCGAGGCCCAGGCCATGGCCGCCGAGAACGTGCAGCGCCACGTCGAGGGCAAGACGGTGCGCAAGGTGATCGTGGTCCCGGGCAAGCTGGTCAACATCGTGGTCGGCTGAGCCGGCCGCCGGCCAAGGAGAGAGCCAAGATGCAACGGCGCGACTTTGTGCGCTTCACCCTGGCCGGCGCTGCCGGCCTGATGCTGAGCGGCTGCGGCTTCCGCCTGCGCGGCCTTGATCAACCCGCCATCGGCCTGGAGTCGCTGGCCATCGCCGGCGCCGACGACGCCTTCGCGCGACTCGCCGCCGAGCGGCTCGCATCCATCGGCATATCGATCCGCGACGACGCACCGCTGGTGCTCAACCTCGCTGCCGAGCGCCTCGACGAGCGTCGACTCGGCGTGCTCGATTCGGGCAGCCAGGAGCGTGAATTGACCCTGAGCGTGCCCTTCTCGGTGCAGCGCCGGGCCGATGGCGCCTACCGCCTGGATCAACAGATCGTCGAGGTCAGCGAGCGCTTCACGGTCAGTGACGACAACCTGCTGGCCAGCGACGACCTGCGCGAGGCGGCGACCGAGCGCCTGCGTCGCAACGCCGTGCGCCGGCTGGTGGATCGCCTGCGCGCCCTGTCACCAAACTGAGGTCGACGTGAAGGTCTTTCCCGACAAGCTCGAGCCGGCACTGGCCAAGGGCCTGCCACCGGTGGTGATCGTCGCCGGCGACGAGCCGCTGCAGCACATGGAGGCCTGCGACGCCGTGCGCGCCGCGGCGCGCACGGCGGGTATCGAGGAGCGCGAGGTGCTCCACGTCGAGGCCAACTTCGCCTGGGGACGGCTGACCGAGGCCGCCGCTAGTCTGTCGCTGTTCGCCTCGCGCAAGCTGATCGAGCTGCGCCTGGGCAACGGCAAACCCGGCCAGGAGGGCGCCAAGGCACTGCGCGAGTATGCCGAGGGCATGGCGGGCAGCGACAACGTGCTGCTGGTCGCCGCTGGCAAGCTCGATTTCCGCGAACAGAAGAGCGCCTGGTTCAAGGCCCTCGACAAGGCCGGACTGTTCGTGCCGGTGTGGCCGGTGGATGCCTCCCGGCTGCACTTCTGGCTGCGCGACCGTGCCGGCCGCCACGGCCTCTCCATGGACCTGGATGCCTCCCGGCTGCTCGGCGAGCGCACCGAGGGCAACTTGCTGGCCGCCGACCAGGAGTTGCAGAAGCTGGCACTGATGTCGCCGCCAGGGGCGCGCATCTCGCCCCAGCAGATCGCCGGCGGGGTGGAAGACAGCGCCCGCTTCGACGTCTTCACGCTGACGGACGCCTGCCTCAAGGGCGAGCGCGCCCGCGTGTCGCGCATCATGACCGGCCTGCGCGGCGAGGGTGTCGAACCGCCTATCGTGCTGTGGGCGCTGACCCGCGAGCTGCGACTGCTGCTCTCGCTGCACCAGCATCTCGACCAGGGGCAGAGCCTTGAGCACGCCTGCAAGGCCCAGAAACCGCCGATCTTCGACAAGCGACGCCCCGCCTACCAGCAGGCGCTGAATCGCCTGCCGATGAAGCGTCTGCACAAGCTGCTGCTGTTCGCCCAGCGCCTCGACCTGGCGATCAAGGGGGCGAGCCCGATCCCGCTCTGGGAGGGCCTCCACGACCTGGCTCTGACGCTCGCTGGAGGCCGCGGCTTGCTGGCCGAATCGCCCCACTCCTACAAGGTCGGCTGAGATCGCAGCAGGCACCGTGGCAGCCCTGTCGAAACGACGCGCCCGATGACGCTCCTGCACCGCCAGCCACTTTCACAAGCGTTTGGAAATCAACGCACAATCGTGAAATGACGGGTCCTTTTCCCCTATACTGTCGTGGCATCGCCGCCGGCATGGTGCAAGGAGGCCCATGCGGAGCGGACAAGAGCCGGACCATCCCGACACACAAGGTTTTCACCATGAAGCGACTCACCCGACTCCTCAGCCCGCTCCTGATTCTCGCCCTGGCCCTAGGCAGCCTGCCGGTGGTCGCCGCCACCCCGGCGGCCGACCAGGGGCTGATCGGTACCGCCACGGTCCTGGACGCCCAGGCCGGCCAGAACGACCGCGACCAGATTCGCCGCGTGCTGGCCCGAGAGGACGTCCAGCAGCAGCTGCTGCTCCAGGGCGTCTCCCCCGCGCAGGTCGAGGACCGCGTCGCGGCGCTGTCCGACGCCGAGGCGCGTCAGATGGCCGAGCGCCTCGACCAGATGCCGGCCGGTTCCAGCGTGGTCGGCGCCCTGTTCGCGGTCTTCGTGATCCTGCTGGTGACCGATATCCTCGGCCTCACCGACGTCTATCCCTTCACCCGCTGATCCCGGGAGGCCTCGGATGAAAGGCCCGTTGCGGCCATCCGAACGCAAGAACGCCCGCATTGCGGGCGTTCTTGCGCTGGTGATGAGCCTACTGCTGATATCGGGCTGCGCCGCGACGCCGCGGCTGTCGCCCGAAGACCGCCAGAGCTTGCCCTCCCGCACCGCCGTCGGCGACGTTCCCTTCCATGGCCAGCGCGACTACCAGTGCGGCCCGGCGTCGCTCGCCATGGTGCTCGAGGCCGCCGGCCGCGAGGTCGGCGTGGACGCGCTGATCCCCCAGGTGTTCCTGCCCGGGCGCGAGGGCAGCGTGCAGCCCGAGATGCTGGCCACGGTGCGTCGCCATGGTCTGATTCCCTTCAGGCTGGATACCGGTTTCCCGGGCCTGCTCGACGAGCTCGCCGCCGGCCGGCCGGTGGTGGTGATGCAGAATCTCTCACTGCCGGCCTGGCCACAGTGGCACTATGCCGTGGCCATCGGCTACGACCTGCCGGCCGAGGAGCTGGTGATGCACACCGGCATGACGCCGGAGCGTAGGATCGACTTCGCGCGCTTCGACGCCACCTGGGCACGCAGCGAGCGCTGGGCGTTCGTCGCTCTGCCGCCCGGCCGGCTACCGGTCGACGAAGATGTCGAGGCCGCCACACGGGCCATCACCGACTTCGAGTCAGCCCAGGGCAGCGCGCCGGCCCTTCCCGCCTGGCAAGCCCTGGCCCAGCGCCATCCCGACGCTGCCATGGTACAGTTCGCACTGGGCAACGCCCGACACGCCACTGGCGATGCCCTGGGCGCCAAACGGGCCTTCCGGGCCGCCGTGAATGCAGATCCCGAGCTCGCCCCGGCATGGCTCAACCTGGGCATCGTCGCCGGGCGCACCGGCGATACCGACACGGCCCATCAGGCCCTGGAACGCGCCGCCGCCCTGCCGGGCCCCTGGCAGTCACGGGCACGGGAGGAGCGACGGGCACTCACCAAGGAGCGCGATGCATGAGCTACGACATCGTCCTCAAGCGCGTCTATCAGGCCCCCGAGCCCGACGACGGCGCCAGGGTGCTGGTTGATCGCTTGTGGCCTCGGGGCAAGCGGCGCGAATCCCTGCTGCTGGCAGACTGGTATCGCGACGCCTCGCCGTCGCCGGCCCTGCGCCGCCAGTATCACCAGCACGAGATCAGCCCGGCAGTGTTCGCCGTCCGCTACCGCGGCGAGCTGCGCGATCAGCCCGACTGCCTACTGCCGCTGATGCGCCGGGCGCGTGAAGGCCGACTAACCCTGCTCTCGGCCGCGCGGGACCTGGAGGCGTCTCACCTGCCACTGCTGCGCGAGGCGCTGCTCAAGGCGCTGGAAGCAGAGGATGCCAGCGACCGAGAACCGGCCTCCTCGCCGTGTCTTCGCGATCAGTTTCCGGATCCAGCACACTAGCCCCGAATCACGCTCATCCGCCAGGTGCCAAGGTGGGCCATCGGTCTTGCATCGTCACCGGCCTCGTCCCGTGAGGCGCTCTCCGATGGCCTCGCTGCAGCAACCCCACCGCACTGTCACCCATCGGCGCGCCCCGTATCCAGCGGCTGTGCACGGGCCAACCGACGATGGCAGCGTCGTGCGATCCATTCCTCCCGACGCATCACTGCCCAGCAGCCAATGCTCAGCCCCATGTAGCCGCTCAAACCTCGCACGTCCCGCAGCATGGACTGGGTCAGGCCAAACTCGAGGAAGGCGACCGGGATCAACAGCCCGGCCACGGCCAGGACCCGCACGCCGACCTCCTCGTGACCTAGCCGGCGATAGAACAGCCACAGCGGTACGCCATAGAACAGACCCAGAACCACCAGCCCCAGCAGCCCTCGCCGGGCGGCCGTGTCGATGGTGTCGCTGTGCAGTTGATCGAAGACACTAACCCCCGGATGCAGGTCCCCTCGCGCCACCATGTCATCACGGGCCGCCTCGAGCCGCCCTTCGCCCCAACCGGTCACGGGACGCTCAAGGAACAGCCGATAGCCGGCTCGCCACATCTCCAGGCGAAGCCCCACCGACCCATCCCGTTCCTCCCCCTGCTGATACGCCTGAAAATCCTCCACCGCACGCTCGAGTCGCGAGGTGACGCCGCTGATCGGCACCGCCGTCACGACCATCAGCATCAGCAAGCCCATGATCATGGTAAACCGACGCCAAGGCGCCGCGGGACGAACCGTACCCACAGGCAACCACCGCCAGGCCAGATAGCACAGTCCCAACAGCAGCGGTAAGGCGACCCAGCCACCACGAGTGCCGGAGAGCAGCGAGGCCAGGAAGCCTCCCAGCACGGCGACCAGCGCCAGCCGCTCCCCGCGGGACGCCTGGATATGGCGGCGGGACGCTCGGCGACGGCGCGCCCACCACCAGATTGCCGCCAGCAGCGAAAGACACCCCAGCAACAAGGCAATGTTGCCAAAGGGAATGGGGTTCATGCCATTACTGGCCCTGGAATACCGGAGCACCAGACATTCGAACAGCGCGATTCCACCAGCGGCCAGAGCACCGGCGGCGATGCCCAGCCACCAGTGACGCGGCGAGGGACCGACGCAGCGCAGCCAGATCAGCAGCCCCGCGGCCAGGATCGGCCAGAGCGGCAATCCGACACCCTGATCTCCCTCGCCCACGGGCCATACGCCCGTGCGCCGCACATCCCACAGCCAGAGCGCCGCATAGGCCAGCAACGCCAAGCACCACAGCGCATCCTCATGGTCCAGGTATCGCCAGCGGTGACGTACCGAGGGAATCGACACCGCTGCCACGCCCGATGCCACCAGGGGCACCATGAAATATCCCCAGGGCACGACGATCAAGCAGGCCGCGAAGGCCCCCACCAGCCATCCGCTGATGCTCTGACATGTTCTGAATGACATCATGACTCGAGGCACATTCCTCCAATGCCACCCATCACACGCCGTGATAGTCGCGATACCAGGCGACGAATCGCCGTATGCCCTCTTCGACGCAAACCTGTGGAGAAAAGCCGGTGGCATCGAAAAGCGCCTGGGTATCGGCGTAGGTTCGCGGCACATCTCCCGGCTGCATGGGCAGATATTGGCACTCGGCTGGACGCCCGACAGCGACCTCTATCGCACGAACGAAGTCCATCAAGCCGACGGGACTGCCATGGCCGATGTTGTAGATGGCATAGGGAGCGCGGCTGCTGTCTGGCCTACCTACTGCCGGATCCCACGCGTCGTCAGGCTGAGGAATCACCTCGAGCAATCGCACGATGCCTTCGACAATATCATCGATGTAGGTAAAGTCCCGGGACATGTCGCCGTGGTTGTAGATCTCGATGGGCTTCCCCTCGAGAATTGCCTTGGTGAACTTGAACAGCGCCATATCCGGTCGCCCCCAGGGGCCATACACGGTGAAGAAACGTAGCCCGGTGGTAGGCAGCCCATAGAGATGGGAATAGGTGTGCGACATCAGCTCGTTGGCCTTCTTGGTGGCGGCGTAAAGGCTGACGGGATGATCCACGCTGTCGTGAGTAGAGAACGGCGTGCGGGAATTCATGCCGTAGACCGAACTGGACGACGCATACACGAGATGATCCACGTCATGATGACGGCATCCCTCGAGGACATTGAGGTGTCCTACCAGATTGGCATCCACGTAGGCGTGAGGATTATCCAGCGAATAGCGCACGCCCGCCTGGGCCGCCAGATGCACAACCCGGTCGAAGCGGTAACGTTCGAACAGCGAGGCCATGTCATCCCGGCTCGCGAGATCGAGCTTGACGAAGGTGATGTCATCGCACCCCGCCAATTGAGCCAAGCGAGCCTCTTTCAGTGACACATCGTAGTAATTGTTGAGATTGTCGACTCCCACGATACGGTGGCCTTGGCCGGAAAGCCGCCGGGCCAGTGAAAAGCCGATGAAGCCTGCCATACCGGTAATCAAGAGCTTCATGATGATGTCCCCTGCCTATGCCGCGTTATTCGATATATCGCCCTATGCGCCGACATGAGGGTCGGAGCACCAATCAGACTCGCCTCGCCAGACGACCCACACATCCCCTCATCCGGCCGCAGCCACCTCTTTCATCCGATGAGCGTCCCCATGGAATAAGTCTCATCATCCAACAGGAAAAAACTCCTACTTGCTCACTCTAGCCACGTCATCAATCGGTGCATGAATGATCAGAAAATCAACTGGCAATAATGATAAAAACCATCTTGTGCTGCCCGAACCATAAATTATTGTTAATAACATTACTTAACACACATGCCACTGAAATTACATTACATAACAATGGCGATCATAACAAGAAAAAAGCACAGAAAAATATATCAAATAAGCCATCAGCTCACAAAATTTAGACTTATCCAATGGCGAAAATCAGCACATTGAATCGCTAAAAACGTAACGATGAATGCGTCTCAATATGCTTGTTTCAAGAAAACTTAATGACTTATTTTACGGATCGATGACTCGACAAAATCATTAGTTTCTCTCAACGCCACCACCCAGTGTCTAGACGAAAGATCAACGATTTATGCCAGGAGGTCAGTTCGTGAATATGACAATATCACTGGGCGATACTCGAGTCGCTGTCATTGGATTGGGATATGTAGGACTTCCCTTAGCCGTCGCATTTGGCAAGCACTATCCGACGATAGGTTACGATATCAACGCGAAGCGAATCGCCCGGCTCAACGAAGGCGTTGACACGACCCGGGAGGTCGAACCCGCTGAGCTCCGCCAGGCCGGGCGACTGACGTTTTCCTGCGAGAGACAGGCGCTTCACGACAGCAATGTCTATATCGTTACGGTGCCAACGCCCATCGATAACCAGCGTTGCCCGGACCTGGCACCGTTAATCAGAGCCAGTGAGACACTGGGTGAAGTGATACGACCCGGCGACGTGGTGATCTATGAGTCGACGGTCTACCCCGGAGCAACCGAGGAAGTGTGCATACCCGTCATCGAGCGCGTGTCGGGACTTGCCTACAATATCGATTTTTTCGCGGGCTACAGCCCCGAACGCATCAACCCCGGTGACAGAGAACATCGTGTCGACTCGATCAGGAAAGTCACCTCGGGCTCGACCCCCGATATCGCGGCGTTCGTCGATGCCCTCTATGCCTCGGTCATCACCGCCGGCACCTTCCGGGCCAGCTCGATTCGCGTCGCCGAAGCCGCCAAGGTCATCGAGAACACCCAACGCGACGTCAATATCGCATTGATCAACGAGCTGGCAATGATCTTCAATCGCCTGCAGATCGATACCGAAGAGGTGCTGCTGGCGGCGGGGACCAAATGGAACTTCCTGCCCTTTCGTCCCGGCCTGGTGGGTGGCCACTGTATCGGCGTCGACCCCTACTATCTGACCCACAAGGCTCAGCAGGTGGGTTACCACCCGGAAGTCATCCTCTCGGGCCGGCGGATCAACGACGGCATGGGCGGCTACGTGGCCGGGCAGCTCGTCAAGCAGATGGTCAAGCAGCGTATTCACGTTCAGGGCGCACGAGTGCTGATGATGGGCCTGACGTTCAAGGAGAACTGCCCCGACCTGCGCAACACGCGTGTCACCGACATCATTCACGAACTGGCAGACTATAACGTCACCGTCGACGTATTTGACCCCCATGTCGACCGTGACGAAGCTCTCCAAGCCTACGATATTCGCCCGATAGACCACCCCCAGGAAGGGGCCTATGATGCGGTGATTCTGGCAGTAGCCCACAATGAATTCCGCGATTTCGGCATTGAGCGCATCCGCACCTGGGGAAAACCGCAGCACGTGCTTTATGACTTGAAGTACCTGCTCGCCAACGGCGAGGCCGACTTGCGACTTTGAACGTCCCCTCTCTCGTACTTGTCCTCACAACATGCGCCCGGCGAGAAACCTCGGCCGGGCGCATGTTCCACTGGAACAACGTATCAGACCGTCGCCTTCTCCATCGTCTCCTCAAGGACATCGCAGGTCAGCTCGATCTCCTTGTCGCTAAGGGTCGGATGAACGAGAAACATCAGGCTGGTCTGTCCGAGCTCCTGGGCGACGGCTAGCGGGCGACGAGGCCGCCATCCGGTCTCCTCAAAGGCACGCTCACGGTAGACCTCCGAACAGGAGCCACCAAGGCATGGCACGCCACGCGTCTGGATCTCGTCGGTGATGCGCTCACGACTCCAGCCGGATCGCAACCTCTCGGGTTCGAGAAACACATAGGCCTTGTAGGCAGCATGGCCGACATGCACCGGCGGCTGTGGTACGCGCAGGCCCCGGCACTGGTGTGCTGCCTGCCAGATTCGCTCCTGGTTGGCGCGCCGACGCTCGGTCCATTCCGGCATGCGCCGTAGCTGGAGGCGTCCGATCGCCGACTGCATCTCGGTCAAGCGCCAATTGGTGCCGAAGGAATCATGCAGCCAGCGAAAGCCCGGGGGATGGTCGCGATGATAAACCGCCTCCCAGCTCTTGCCGTGGTCCTTGTAGGCCCACATGCGTTGCCAGAGGTCCGGATCGTCGGTGGTCACCATGCCGCCTTCGCCACCGGTGGTCATGATCTTGTCCTGGCAGAACGACCAGGCGGCGACATGGCCAAGCCCCCCCACTCGACGCCCATGCCAGGTGGCACCGTGTGCCTGGGCGCAGTCCTCCACCACCGCAAGCCCGCGGGCTTCCGCCAGCGCCATGAGATCGCCCATTTCACATGGCCATCCTGCGAGATGAACGGCAACGATCGCCCGAGTACGTGGCGTAATCAGGGGCTCCACGGTAGCAGCGCTGATGTTCTGGGAATTTCGATCCACATCCGCAAACACGGGGATGGCCCCTGCCGTGACAATGGAAGAGGCTGAGGCCATGAAGGTCCGTGGGGTCACGATGACCTCATCGCCCGGACCTATGCCCAGCCCCCGAAAGGCAAGATCCAAGGCCGTAGTGCCATTGGAAACGGCCACCGCGTAGCGCGTACCGGCGAAATCGGCGAACTCGCGCTCGAAGGCACGCCCTTCCTCGCCGGTCCAATAATTCACCTTGTTGGACAACAGGACCCGCCTGACGGCATCGGCCTCTTCTTCGGTGAAGGCGGGCCAGGGGGAGAACGGGGTCTCGAGCATGGATGGGCCCTCCAGGGCTGGCATTCTCGGCGAAAGGACACCTGATTCCGGGTCGGCAGCGAGGCGCTACTAGACGAGATCGCGGGCCTCGCTGGCCCGTATGCGCTGCACCGTCGTCGAAGCGACCGGTACGATGTATTTCATGCCTCTCACGCCCAGCGAGGGCCTCAGCCATCCGGCCTCGGGCCGCCGCCCCTGGGCCAGTGCGATCAGCGCCTTGGGGAAGTCGACGCCGGCCAAATGCGAGAAGGGGTAGCCGCCGCCGAAGCGGGCGTTGAGTTCAAGCACCTGGGGCGGCCCGTGCTCAGCCAGCATGATGTCGATATCCAGGTTGCCCCTGTGGCCCAGCAGTGCGGCGACACGATGGGCGCCACCAATATGGACATTCACCAGACAGCGGCTCCAGTTCTGGTCATCTCGTATGGTGGCCGGGTTCAGTCATTGCCATAGAATTCATCAACGGTCACATGCCCTTCCGCCGAGACACCATCACGGGACAAAACCTTTCTCACGGTTAGCATCAAAATGTACAGATCCAGCCGTAGCGTATGGTGATCCACGTACCAAACGTCGAGTTCGAACTTTTTCTGCCAGGAGAGTGAGTTGCGACCGTTCACCTGTGCCCAGCCGGTGATGCCGGGAAGCACGTCGTGGCGACGATACTGCTCGGCGCTGTAACGGGGCAGGTATTCCATCATCAGCGGACGCGGGCCAACCAAGCTCATCTCTCCCCTGATGACGTTCCAGAGTTCGGGCAGCTCATCCAGACTGCTACCCCGCAACCAGGTTCCCAGGCGCGTCATGCGCTGCTCGTCGGGCAGCGGTCGTCCCCGGGCATCGACGGCATAACGCATGGTCCGGAACTTGATGATCTCGTAGGGCCGCCCATGCAGGCCGGGCCTTTGCTGGCGAAAGAACACTGGCCTCCCTAGCCTCAGGGCGACCAGCAGTGCTACACAAACGAAGACGGGTAGCAACAGTACCGACACGAACAGTGCGACGACGACATCAAAGACTCGTTTTCCCATGATAGCCTCGCAGTTCATCCACGCCGGTGTCGTTTCGTCGGCATCCGGTTCCCGGTCCTATGCCCATCTGCCCGAGAATATCTTCGTTGACCTTGTTGACGTCATACTTGGCCTCCACGATCTCTCTCGATTTTCTTCCCATGGTATCGATCAACTCGGGACATTCGATGAAACGCAGCATAGCGCTCGCCAGAAACGAAGCATCTCGAACCGGGACCAGATAGCCATTAACCCCCTCGACAACGGTTTCACGACAGCCCGGGGCATCGCTGGTAATGACGGCTCTGCCCATGGCCATGGCTTCGAGCACAGTGCGCGGCGTGCCTTCACGATAGGACGGCAATACGTAGGCGTGGCAGGCGGCGATCGCCGGTCGCACGTCATCGAGGGAACCAAGAAAGTCAATGGTGCCGTCGGCGATCCAGTCGTCTAACTCGTGGCGATCGATGGCGTCAGGGTTGTCATCGATCCAACCAGCCAAGGCGAAGGTCGCCAGTGGATGGGTCCGGCGCACCTGACGGGCGGCTTCCACATACTCACGCACGCCCTTGTCACCGAGCAGCCGACCGATCAGAAGGAATCGACAAGGCCCCTCGGCGCGGGGCGCTACGACATACTGCTCCAGGTCGATGCCCGAGCCATTCACGACGTGGGATGGGACTCTGGGCGAGAGGACCTTCTGTTGCAGGAATAGCGCCTGATCGTCAGGGTTCTGGAAGAATACCTTGTGGGCCCCGGAGAGGGCCAGGCGGTACAGGGTCCGCACGATCGTCAGCACTGCCTGCCGTTTTCCGAACGCTCTGGCCGACGCGTCGGAAGTGAACGCATAGCCCAGACCGGTGACCAGCACGAAGCGCCGGGGAATACGGGCAAGCCGGGCGCCGAGAGTGCCGTAAATCACCGGCTTGATCGTGTAACCCATTACGACTTCGGGCCGTATTCGGCGCATTAGACAATAGAGCTCACCGAGCGTCTTGAGATCGGCTACGGGATTCATCCCCGTACGCTGCAGGCCAATTTCGTGCACCCTGATACCCTTTTTCTCCAACTGCCGACGCCATTTATTGTCTGATCCGATATCAGGCGATGCCGCATGGACCTCATACCCCTTGGCGATCAAGGCATCGAGCAGCGGGCCACGAAAGTGGATCAGGGAATCCGCATAGCTGGCAATCACGAGGAATCGGGTCATTTGCCCTCCCGGCGTTGTAGCACATCACGATGATGTAGCCCTGGCCGGTGCTGAACAGGTACTCGCGGGACGCCGGATGGCATACGCATAGTGCCCATCACCGAGATGAAAAGATAGATCAGCACAGGGGCGAACATCCATTTCTGACGAACGGAGATCCCCAGATTTGCTGTCGTCATAGCCAGTATCACCCAGGCCAGGATGGCATAAATCCAGAGAAAGGTACGATGTTCTCCAAGCTGACTCTTCTCGCCCTTGAGAATGGCACACCCGCCGACGATAAAAAGATACAGAAAAATCAAATTATCCATCGACGAAGCCAATTGAAATATACTGCCAGCCTCGAATGGCATGGGGCGAAACATATAGGTAAATAATTTCATGGGAAGATTCATTTGACTTATGTCAACGCCACCCCCTCCGCTTTGATTGTACGCCTGTCGCTCCTCGACGTAACTCATCACGACATCGACATCTGATCCAAAACCGATACCTGCGTAATTCATGGCAAAAGGTACAATTGCACTTGAAGCGGCTAAAGCCAAGCATCCAAATCCGATTCTCTTCAGATACGAAACGTTGGCGTGAAGCACGAACGAAGCAGAAAGCCCTATGACGATCAACCCAGCCATGTGAGGCCTAACCAACAATATCAACAGGACGGCAACTATCATCAAGATAATTCTTTTGTTGAGATGAATGGATGCCCACAATGCCAAGGCTATAGCAGTGAACGAAATAGCATCTTTCCCAATCGCGGATGACCAGAAGCTAGCTGAGGGAAGAAGGACCACTAACAGCGCCAGACGCTTTAAAAAAAAACCCTTTCCATCTGTAGCCGCTTTCAGGGATGCATAGAAGGCAAGGAGCCCGACGTAGCCAATTATATTGTAAACAAGAAAAACGCCAAGAAAGGACAAACCCAGCCCCTGCGAAAACAATGATGTCAGATAGATCACCCCAGCAGTACCAACATTGAAAACGAGATCATGATGCAATGATACACGATAGTACATATTAGCATCACCACCATCGAATACGACATACCATGCATATGTCAGGCAAAAAATGGAATGCCACAGATAAAGAAAAATGGATCGCCCTACAGGGACCTGAAATGGCTTCCCTAAAAATAAACACAGCAACAGACCCAAAAAAAACACTAATGTCGCTGTCACCACATCGAGGCCACCATCTACATATTCCATTTTCACCCCATCATCAACGACTAATAAAAAATGAAACATACCAGCTATTACAGCATGAGCCTTCATCCTCCACGCATTGATGGCATTACAATCAGAACCTGCATCCACCCAGAGAAACCCACATACTCAGAGTTCAACGAGAAACCTTTTAATACTATCGACTATAAGTTCTTGATCTTTTATTTCTAGATAAGGATGCATTGGCAAGCTCATGACTCTCTTCGCCAGTTCATCTCCACTCGTCAACGAAGAACGTGCACTAAAAACAGCAGGCTGCATATTCAACGGTATAGGGTAGTGTACGGCAGTAGGGATACCGCACTGTTTGAGATTCTCTCTTAGCTCTTCCCTGTTCCTGACGCATATCGTATATTGAGCCCATACACTCGTTGCACAGGAGGCCACATCAGGTGTAGATGTGATACCGGCTTCCTTCAACATTCTCGTATAACGACTCGCAACCTGGTTTCGCAGCGCAATCTCATCCTCGAATATTTCCAGCTTTGTCAACAGCACTGCTGCTTGAAGTGTATCCAGACGACTATTGATGCCAAGACGAACGTGATGGTAGCGGCCATCCTGACCATGGCGAGAAATTTGACGCAGAATGGCGGCCAGCTCATCATTGCTAGTAAAAATAGCCCCACCATCCCCGTAGCACCCTAAAGGCTTGCTAGGAAAAAAACTTGTCGTAGCGATAGTGGAAAGATTACACGACTTTCTTTCCTTGTACGTAGCACCAAAACTCTGAGCGGCATCCTCAATGACAGGGATCCCATACTCTTTTGCGATGTCATTGATAATATCAAAGTCGGCACACTGGCCATACAAAGAAACGGATATTATCGCCTTGGTTCGAGGTGTAATTGCCTCTTCTATTCTAGCCACATCAATATTATAGGTGCGAGCGTCAACATCAACATAAACCGGTCTTGCTCCCAATAATGCGACGGTTTCTGCAGAGGCAATATAGCTAAACCCGGGCATGATCACTTCATCTCCAGGACCAATACCCAAAGCCATCTCGGCGACTTGGAGAGCATCCGTCCCATTAGCACAACTGATACAATGTTTTGCACCAGTATACTCAGCCAGCCTCTCTTCTAGCTCGTACACTTCAGGCCCCAATATATAAACACCATGGTTTAAAACCTTCTGCATGCGCTCATCAATTTTATTTTTTATACGCATTTTCTGAGCACCCAGGTCAATAAAAGGAATCATATGGACTCCTTTTTCACATTCCGACCATCCAGAAGATAACGAGCCCCCGTATGCTGGCATACCGCTTCACCATAACCTTCCAGAGGCAAGTCAAGTTGCTCACCGTATTCGCTCATCCAGCCGACCTGAGTTGATGGAACACCAACCATCAGTGCATAGGCCGGTACATCTCTGTTAACCAAGGCTCCTGCACCAACGAAGGCATACTCTCCTATCGTTACCCCACAGATAATAGTGCAGTTTGCACCTAGTGTTGCTCCTTTCATAACCAAAGTAGCGCGATACTCATTCTTTCTATCGATCAAGGAACGAGGATTATAGACGTTCGTAAAAACCATGCTCGGGCCACAAAATACTCCCTCTTCTAACGTTACGTCGTCATAAACCGACACATTATTCTGTACTTTGCAATAATCTCCTACATTAGCGCGACTACCAATAAAGACATTCTGCCCTAGCGACACACCAACACCTATGCGAGCCCCACGACAGACGTGTACAAAGTGCCATATACGTGTGCCATTTCCTATCTTCGCACCTTCGTCAATCACGGCTGTATCATGTATCTTTACGTTCATAGCCAATTTTCCGTTATCGTTTCAAGAAAGGGTGATACTCTCCCTTAATCCCCTGCGGTGTTGCATTTCGAATCTCTGAGACTGTTTCAACAGCCACTCTATTTTCCTCTAGACCAAAGCCACGCCCGGAAATGATCTCTTCATAACTGAGAGTATGCAGATCGGTGAAACCATTTGAGAACTCGATCTCTTCACCATCCACGGTAATCGATCGATAAGTTCGATGGCCAGCACTCAGAGAAGGTAAGGGGATGTCATGCTCATCAACAGACAGAAACCAACGTACATGGGCATTCTCATATTCAAGGTATCCAGACACTTTCGTTGGAGAGCAATAGTGCACCACATTTTCACAAAGCCTACCGAAGATAAAATGAAGCATATCGTAAAAGTGTATGCCTATATTAGTGGCTATCCCACCAGATTTCTTTTCGTCTCCTTTCCAGCTCTGTAGATACCATCGACCGCGCGCTGTAATATAGGTCAAATCAACTTCATATTTCCTCACTCTTGACTGGCTCTTCACCTTATCTCGCAGCTCGATGATCGCTGGGTGGAGACGTAACTGAAGAATTGTATTCACTTTTTTCCCTGAGTCCCGCTCGACTTCCCTCAAACCATCAATATTCCAAGGATTCAATACAAGAGGCTTTTCGCAAATGGCATCTGCACCCGATCGCAAGGCAAACCTGACATGCGAGTCATGTAAATAGTTAGGTGAAGCGATAGATACATAGTGAACCTCACGCCCATCATTGACTCGACGCAGCAAGTCGACATGCCGGTCGAACCGCTCGAATTCAGTAAAAAAGTCTGCGTCTGGAAAAAAGCTATCGATGACTCCCATAGAGTCACTGTGATCAAGTGCAGCCACCAAATTATTACCAGTAGACTGTATCGCTTTCATATGCCGCGGCGCGATATAACCTGCAGACCCTATAAGAGCAAAGTTGTGCATATAGCCATCCTCCAGATACCGAGCAACTTTCAGATCAAGCCACAAACCTATAGCAGCCAGCCGCGCAAGTCAGAAAAGGCTTTCACAAAGACATACAACTCCACATGCTCGCAACGCCCCAGAAAAGCGATAACAAGCTTTAAAAATCAAAAAGCCACTTCACTACCAACCAAATAGCTTGAAAGCATGGATTCAACCAACAAGGGAAACCAAAGCCTAAAAAGGCCTCACAGGGTCAACTGGAAGACATGGCATATTCAAAAGCAACGATATACTGGTAAATAGGGTATCGAACTGATATGCACCCCTCCCAACTGAGCCGGGATAACATTCAGCTCCAATATTTTAGCAATCGCAAACCTATGACATCCTCCACACCCGAAGAAAGTTTCTCCCTCAGGCCCGATATGAATATATATTCCACCTAGCTCTCTGAAATTCTTCGCTCCCAGCTCACTGCATGAAAGCAACTTTCCATCCTTTTTCACCTGATTGAACATAAGATCCAATTGGCGATACCTTAAGACGATATCATCCATATTCCTGCAGCCATCATAGCGGCCATGCTGCTTGACCAAACTCTCCATATGTTGGTAAATCCCAGTATTCTCCCATGACACACCTCCCAACCAGTGCTCATAACAACACCTTATCTTTAACAAATCTTCAACTGGGAAAATCTTATCGCTTCCTCCTGGTGGCCAGTCTCCCAAAAAAACTTGACCGCTTACCCTTCTATCTAACCCATCAACTCCTAATAAACACTTCTCTGGATTTATCCATATCCTTTCTGCATACCTAGGAGAATCCAATCCATACTTCACTTGATTACACTTCTCATACACCAGCTTTTTAAAAATGGCTGTTCTTGCAATCAGGTTTACAGCAGGTTTCTTTATGACATTATAAACATCATGAACTTCCATAGCCTTCATAACCTTTAACAAAGCCATTCCATCTTCATCAGATAAAAAGCTGTTAACCACACCGCAAAGAACCCACCTATCATAATTAAATCAATCAGCTAATGGAAACCGGCCATCCCGAGCACTCAATAGTTCTCCACGAATCCACATAACAACGGACTTCATAAAAATCACCTTAGATATATATCTTTCAGAGGCGGCCCTTACCTCACTTCTAGGAACAGGCTTAAGGCGTTCTGCATATGTAACCATGGATGCAATATTGACACGAGAGTCATTAAAATAGTATGGAAAGCTGTCTGGTATTGCTGTATCCTCGGAAGTTGAGTAAATGGGCAACCCCATCGCCAGAAGCTCTCTCACTTTCAACAAAGCGCCTTCCTTGAGCCCTTTCCTGTCCATCGCAAACGATGAAAACCCGATGTCACACAAGCTGACGATCTCTACATATTCATCCTCCTCCAAGAGGCCATGCCAAATAAAAGTACGCACTCTGTGGGGAGTGGCGGCTATTTCCGAAACCTGTTCTTTACTAAGATCCCCTACTAGGTGCACCTTCAGGTTTAATTCAATATTTTCACACGCAGAGCCGTCAACCGCCTGAACCAGTCTGTCCAAACCATGCCAAGAGGAGAACTTCCCACAGATAAAAATGGCATTGACCTCATTACCACTTCGAAAATCCTTCGCCAGCACCACTTGCCTGACATCCACTCCATTGGGATATGCATCGTGGACAATCTGTCGCGACGCCACTCTTCTCACTTCATAATCAGCGATCTCGTGCGTCACTCCCAGCACCCCCAGGGAGTGCCTATTACTAAAACTGCCAGCGAACTTCTCCAGCACCGAGGACAAATATCCAGTCACTCCTGGGCGAATTAACCTGAGTTCTTCTATCTCCTTTGCATGGTGTACACTGACTCTATTTTTCACTAACGGGGATAACAACATGGAAAAGGGATCAAAGGTCATATGTCGCAGCAAAACAATGTCATACTTCTTGCTCATCCGAAGAACCATCCACCATGCATATAGCTCCCTTAAAAAAAGCGGGCGAAACCCCCATGGTATCTTCTTCTCGAAAGGCTCAACAATCTTTCCAGTATGAAAGGCAACAGTTGACCACTCCACATTTTCAAGCTGTCCATGGCAAGCCACTTCATACTTCAGCTGTTTCCTTTGCCCTTGTGATAGGCGACGACAAGCTGTAACATGTATTACTTTTATCTTGTCTTCTCTACCTTGAATGGAATCCATCGCCCCCCCGCACTTCGAGAAGAAAATCACCTAAGCAGTCAAAATATAACGAAACCGGCCACCGCCAGAAGCCAAGCCAACAATTAAACTCAAGCACTCACATGAACTGTGAGATACTAGAAAAGCCCAACTATCAAACTCTCCTGGAATGTCATCTAACTGTAGGGTCCCGGATGATCAGATGAGCCATAGAAGTTATCCTTTGCTGGCCGCCAAGGGGCTTCTTCAACAGTTCATCCGGGAGCAAGGATATGGACATCAAGCTACATAAACAGGCGACCACCACACCGAAGATCCGGGCCGAGATCCAGGCAGCGCCTTCCAGCATCAGCGACAGCGAGCTGGC
>NZ_JBIEKH010000125.1:0-578 GCF_043496985.1 Halomonas sp. B23F22_20 | reverse complement strand
CGATTAATACTTTTGTAGCGATTCCCTCTATATTAATCGTTTCAGCAAATTCATCCGGGTTAAAAAAGGTAGACATATCTTTATGGAGAAAATCTTTAAAAGAATCCATTTTTTTATTCCTTCTCTGCAAGAATCTGTTCTACTTTATCTTGAAGAATAATAGCTTCAATGACGTTTTCCTTTTTATTGCCTTCCCAGTCAACACCGTGCTCTTTTGCAAACTTCTGCAATGGCTCGGCGTTGAACGCATTATCTAATTGCTTGTACAGGCTTTGGTACTCTTCATCGCTGATTTCTTCTTCAAACTCTTCTACAATGTCTTCCTGATCATCCTGAATTTCCTCTTTCTCATTCAATTCAACATCTTCAGTGATTTTGCCAACAAAAAAAGCGACCTCTAAATTTACAAGGCGCTCAGCTTCCTTTTGTGAAATTTCTTTAGCATCAATCTCTTCATTAGGCTCATAGGTCTTTCCGTTATGAGTAACTTGTTCATAAAGTTTAATCATAAGATCCCCCCTATAATACCTTGGACACAAACCAGCTATCTACTTCGTGAGGCACTGGTAGTGGCATAC
>NZ_JBIEKH010000124.1:0-580 GCF_043496985.1 Halomonas sp. B23F22_20 | reverse complement strand
AAGGATGTTTTTCATAAGATTCACCTCCTGTGGAAGAAGCTAAGCCTCACATAAAAAACGAAGATTAATTCTCATTACAGCTGTTAGAATCACAGCTAGAAACGCTCCAAGACGCTATTGAACGAACTGGCTTCTCGGCTTGCATCACTTGCAGTTGAAGAACGTTTTTCATTACATACACCTCCTATACCTATAAATATAAAGTAGAATTCTGTTAAAGAATTTCTCTTGTGGTGTTAATATAAATATTGGACATGGAAGGAAAAACTCCTCTATATCAAGGTTTGGGAAAATAGTTTGAAAATTGGCAATTTAATTTGATGATTTTTAATAAATCTTTCTCAACCTCTAAAACTTTACTTTGTTGATCCCATGTGGTAAAAGGTGTGGGGGACATAGGGACGGGTCCATTGTCCCGGAGTGCATGGAATTGTTAGTAATCTTCTATACTTAAGAAGCCGTACAAAAGGCGTTGTGATGTAATAGGAGTTTCTTATTCCATACTGTTTACGAGAAGTGGGCCAAGGTACCCGTCCCTATGTCCCAAAGTGCAAAAGGAGTATGTTATGGAAGATTATCA